>NZ_JBMWDP010000041.1:0-35172 GCF_049545505.1 Stenotrophomonas sp. NPDC077421
ACCAGCGCAGGCCGCCACGGGCAACCGCGCCGAAGCGCAGGTGGGTACCTTCCACGCGCGGGCCGTACACGAAGATCTCGCGGTACGGGCGCGGCTTGGGCAGGTCCGGCACCAGTGCCGAATCGAACTTGAAGCTGATGACGTGACCCGGACGGCCTTCGGCATCGGTCTGGTAGTAGCTGGTGCGCAGGGTCGCGTCGATCACGCCCATGAAGCTGCGCAGGATGCGGTCTTCATCCAGGCTGGACACGCGGTCCATCAGCTTGAGCAGCGCATCGCGCGCGGCATCCATCTGCACCTTGCGGTCGCCCTTGCGGGCGTCGACCACCGTCTTGAGCACCTTCAGGGTCGCCTCGTCGCCGCCGGCCAGCACGGTCAGGTGCGCGCGCAGCTGGGCCTGGCCCTCGGCGATTTCGTCCTTGCTCTCGTTGCCGGTGGCCGGATCGAAGCGGGCTTCGAACAGCTCTACCAGCAGGCGTGCCAGCAGCGGGTAACGGGTGAAGGTACCTTCCACGTAGGCCTGCGAGAACGGCACGCCGGTCTGCAGCAGGTACTTGCAGTAGCCACGCAGCATGGCGACCTGGCGCCAGTGCAGGCCGGCGGCGAGCACCAGGCGGTTGAAGCCGTCGTTCTCGGCATCGCCGTGCCAGACGCGGGCGAAGGTTTCACCGAAAGCGGCATCGACGCTAGATGCGTCGATCGCACCGGCCACCGATTCCACTTCGAAGTCCTGCACGTACACCGGGGCGTTGTCGACCGTCAGACGGTACGGACGCTCGGCGATCACGCGCAGGCCCATGTTCTCCATCATCGGCAGCGCATCGGACAGCGGAATGTCGTCCAGCTGGCGATACAGCTTCAGGCGCAGCCCGTCGCCGCCATCGCGCTGAACGGCCTGCAGGCTCAGGCGCAGGTCGTCCGGGCCGGTCAACGCGTCAAGCTGGCTGACGTCGTTGGCGGCGATCTCGGTGCTCGAGTCTTCGATGTAGCCGGCCGGCAGTGCCTTGCCGATGCGGGCGGCAATGCGCAGGCCTTCGCTTTCGCCGTGGCGCGCCACCAGCGCTTCGCGCAGGTCGTCCTGCCAGTTGCGCAGCACCTGGGCCAGCTTCTGCTCCAGCGCGCTGGTGTCCACTTCCAGGGTCTGGCCGGCCTTCGGACGCACGATCAGGTGCACCTGGGCCAGCGGCGACTCACCGAGGACCACCGAGCTGTCCACGTACTCGCCCTGCAGGGCGTCCTTGAGCATCGCCTCGATGCGCAGGCGCACGTCGGTGTTGAAGCGTTCGCGCGGCAGGTACACCAGCGCGGAGATGAAACGGCTGTACTTGTCGCGGCGCAGGAACAGGCGGCTGCGCACGCGCTCCTGGAGGCCCAGCACGCCCATCGCGGTGCGGAACAGTTCGTCCTCGCTGGACTGGAACAGTTCTTCGCGGGGCAGCGTCTCCAGGATGTGGCGCAGCGCCTTGCCGCTGTGGCTGGCCGGCGCCAGGCCGGACTGCGTCATCACATACTCATGGCGCTGGCGCACCAGCGGGATTTCCCACGGGCGGCGGTTGTAGGCGCTGGAGGTGAACAGGCCAAGGAAGCGCTGTTCGCCGATGATCTTGCCCTTGGCGTCGAATTCCAGCACGCCGATGTAATCCATGTAGCCGGAGCGATGCACGCGCGAACGGGCATTGGTCTTGGTCAGGATCAGCGCGTCCTTCAGCCCGGTGGTGGCGTTGAGGCCCTGCGCGGCCAGCGTCTTGACCGGACGGGCGGCGGATTTGTCCTTGCCGCGCATCAGGCCCAGGCCGGTATCGTTGAGCGGTGCGAGGACCTCTTCCTTGCCCTGCTTCTCGACGCGGTATTCGCGGTAGCCGAAGAAGGTGAAGTGGTTCTCGGCCGCCCAGCGCAGGAATTCCTGGGCTTCGGCGCGCGAGGCGGCGTCGACCGGCAGCTGGCGGGTACCCAGGTCGTCGGCCAGGGCCAGCGCCTTGGTGCGCATGGCATCCCAGTCGCGGACGATGGCACGCACCTCGTCCAGCGCCTTGATGATGGCCTGCTCGACATCGCTCATGGCGTCGGCCGGCTGGCGGTCGATCTCCAGCAGCATCACCGACTCGGCGGTGCCATCGCTGACCGCGGTGAGCTTGCCGGCCTTGTCGCGGGCGAAGCGGATCACCGGATGGCCCAGCACATGCACGCCGATGCCGTGCTCGGCCAGCGACATCGTCACCGTGTCGACCAGGAACGGCATGTCGTCATTGACGATCTGCAGCACGGTGTGCGCCGACTCCCAGCCATTGGCCTTCAGGGTCGGGTTGAACACGCGCACGTTGGCCTTGCCCGGCTTGCGGACGCGGGCGAACTCCAGCGTGTCCGCTGCCAGTGCGGCCCACTCCTCAGCGGTGTGGTGCGGGAACTCGTCCGCCTCCATGCGCTTGTAGAAGTCGGCGGCAAAAGCCACTGCCTCGGCCTGCCCGGCCGACGGGTAGCGCTTGCGCAAGGCCGTGTACACCGGCTCCAGCGAGAAGCCCACTGGCGAAACAGTCTGCGTATCGGCTGGTTTGGATTTGTTTTTCACGGTCTTGGCTGCTGGTTTTTGCGGTTTCATGGCAGAGCGGTGCGTGTTGCTCAGTTGGGAAAATGAAATTGTAGGCCTACCGCACAGAAATACCTTGCTGCAGGACGGAATAAGGCAATTCGGGTTGGGTGGCGTTTACATCGCGCCGGTCGATCCGCACGCGTACGGAGGCACGCGGCGGAGCGCCACGCAACGCAGCATCGGCCACATGTGTGGCAACTTGACGTGCGGCATCCAACCGCGCGCGAATGCAAGGCTTCTCCAATTCTGAACTGGACGGTATAGTCCACCGCGTGAATCCCCCACACCCCGCCGCCAGCCCCCTGGATGCGCGCGACCAGCGCGTGTTCGATGCCGTGCGCGACCTGTTCGCCACCCAGGGCATGCAGATCAGCATGGACGCGGTGGCCCAGCATGCGGGCTGCTCCAAGCAGACCCTCTACAGCCGCTATGGCAGCAAGCAGGAATTGTTGCGCCGGGTGATGCAACGGCATGTCAGCCGCGCCACCGCCGGGCTGCACAGCCTGGACCAGGGCGACCTGCGCGGCAGCCTGCTGCAGTTCGCCAGCGACTACCTGGAGCACACCCACCAGCCGCACGTGGCCCAGGCCCGCCGGCTGATCGCCGCCGAGTCGGCCCGGTTTCCGGAGGAGGCCGGGGCCCTGTATCGCGATGGTGCGGGGGCGCTGCACCTTCACGTGGCTGAATGGATACAGGCGCGCAGCGCCCTCGACCAGCTCAGGCATGACGACCCGCACTTCATGGCCGAACTGCTACTAAGCATGATCGCCGGCCTGGACGTCGAGAAGCAGCGTTTCCATACCCCCCACCGCGTCGACGCCGCCGAGCGCCGTCGCTGGGCAGAATTCTCCGTCGACAGCTTCCTGCGCGCGTTCGCCGTGCCGGAAACCGCCACGGCTCCGTATTCAAACCAACACCGGAGTTTCTCCTGATGATCGCCCCACTCCGCACCCTTGCCCTGACGTGCGCAGTCGCTGTCGCACTGACCGCCTGCAAGAAGCCAGAGCAGCAGATGCCCCCGCCGCCGGAAGTGGGCGTGATCGATGCCAAGCCGCAGACGCTGCCGCTGCAGCGTGAGCTGGTCGGCCGCCTGTCGCCGTACCGCAGCGCCGATGTCCGCGCCCGCGTGCCCGGCGTGCTGCTCAAGCGCGTCTACCAGGAAGGCGCCGACGTCAAGCAGGGCCAGGTGCTGTTCCTGATCGACCCGGCTCCGCTGCGCGCCTCGTTGAACGCCTCGCAGGCCGAGCTGGCCTCGGCGCAGGCTACTTACGCCAACGCCAAAGCCGCCGCCAACCGCGCCCGCTCGCTGGCCCCGCAGAAGTTCGTGTCGCGCTCGGACCTGGACTCGGCCGAAGCGGCCGAACGCACCGCCGCCGCCGCTGTACAGCAGGCCCAGGCCGCCCTGACCAGCGCGAAGATCAACCTCGGCTACGCCGAAGTGACCGCACCGATCAGCGGCCGCGCCGGCAAGCAGCAGGTCACAGAAGGCGCGCTGGTCGGCCAGGGCGACGTGACCCTGCTGACCACCGTGGACCAGCTCGACCCGCTCTATGTGAACTTCTCGATGAGCGTGGACGAGCTCACCCAGATGCGTGCGGCGCAGGCCAAGGGCCAGCTGGCCCTGAGCGGCGATGGCAAATCGACCGTGCAGGTCAAGCTCGCCGACGGCACCGTCTATGACCAGCCGGGCACGCTGGACTTCTCCTCGACCACCGTCGACCCGGCCACCGGCGCGGTGTCGCTGCGCGCGGTCCTGCCCAACCCGCAGCAGATTCTGCTGCCGGGCGCCTTCGTCAGCTTCCAGGCCACCCTGGGCGAGCGCAACAACGCGTTCCTGGTGCCGCTGCAGGCCCTGCAGCGCGATACCACCGGCGGCTACGTGCTGGTGGTGGGCAAGGACGGCAAGGTCGCCCGCAAGAACGTCAAGAGCGAAGGCCAGCAGGGCGGCAACTGGCTGGTCAGCGGCGGTCTGGAAGCCGGTGACAAGGTGATCGTTGCCGGCGTGCAGAAGGTCAAGGAAGGCGCGCCCGCCACGGCCAAGCCGTGGGATCCGGCCAGCGCCAACGCCAATGGCCAGGCCCCGGCCGCTGCCGGTGCCGCACCGGCGGCGGCCAAGCCCGATGCTGCCGCCCCGCCGGCCGATGCGCCCGCCGACAAGGCCGACGCGGCCCCTGCCGCCGAACCGAACAAGCAATAACGGGAACCGTCCGTCATGCCTAAATTTTTCATTGAACACCCGGTATTCGCCTGGGTGGTCGCGATCCTGATCTCGCTCTCGGGCGTGATCTCGATCCTCGGTCTGGGCGTGGAGTCCTACCCGAGCATCGCACCGCCCCAGGTGACGGTGAGCGCCACCTACCCCGGCGCCAGCGCCGACACCACCGAAAAATCGGTCACCCAGGTGATCGAGCAGCAGCTGACCGGTATCGACCACCTGCTGTATTTCAGCTCGTCCTCGGCCTCCAATGGCCGTGCCTCGATCACCCTGACCTTCGAGACCGGCACCGATCCGGACATCGCCCAGGTGCAGGTGCAGAACAAGGTGTCGCTGGCCACCCCGCGCCTGCCCACCGAAGTGACCCAGCAGGGCGTGGTGGTGGCCAAGGCCAACGCAGGCTTCCTGATGGTGGTCGCCCTGCAGTCGGACAGCGCCTCGATCGACCGTGACGCGCTCAACGACATCGTCGGTTCGCGTGTGCTCGACCAGATCTCGCGCATTCCCGGCGTCGGCAGCACCCAGCAGTTCGGTTCCGAGTACGCCATGAACATCTGGCTCAATCCGGAAAAGATGCAGGGCTATGGCCTGTCGGCCACCCAGGTGCTGGCCGCGATCAAGGACCAGAACGTGCAGTTCGCGGCTGGTTCGCTGGGCTCGGATCCGTCGCCGGAAGGCCACTACTTCACGGCCACCGTGTCGGCCGAAGGCCGCTTCAGCTCGCCCGACGAGTTCGAGAACATCATCCTGCGCGCCAATACCGACGGTTCGCGGGTGATGCTCAAGGACGTGGCCCGGATCGCCTTCGGCGCCAACAACTACGGCTTTGATACCCAGTACAACGGCAAGCCGACCGGTGCTTTCGCGATCCAGCTGCTGCCTGGCGCCAATGCCCTGAACGTGGCCAACGCGGTCACCGCCAAGATGGATGAGCTGTCCCCCAGCTTCCCGGCGGGCGTGAGCTGGTTCTCGCCGTACGACAGCACCACCTTCGTCAAGATCTCGATCGAGGAAGTGGTCAAGACCCTGATCGAAGCAGTGGCACTGGTGTTCCTGGTGATGCTGATCTTCCTGCAGAACTTCCGTGCCACGCTGATCCCGACCCTGGTCATTCCGGTGGCCCTGCTCGGCACCTTCCTGGGCATGAGCATCATCGGCTTCACCATCAACCAGCTGACCCTGTTTGCGATGGTGCTGGCGATCGGCATCGTGGTCGATGACGCCATCGTGGTCATCGAGAACGTCGAGCGCATCATGACCGAGGAGAAGCTGCCGCCCAAGGCCGCCACCCAGAAGGCCATGACCCAGATCACCGGCGCGGTGGTGGCCATCACCGTGGTGCTGGCGGCGGTGTTCATTCCCTCGGCCCTGCAGGGCGGTGCGGCCGGTGAGATCTACAAGCAGTTCGCGCTGACCATCGCCATCGCGATGGGCTTCTCCGCGTTCCTGGCGCTGGGCTTCACCCCGGCCCTGTGCGCGACCTTCCTCAAGCCGACCCACAGCGACAAGCCGAACATCGTCTACCGCACGTTCAACAAGTACTACGACCGGATCAGTGGCACCTACGTGGGCCACATCACCTCGGCGGTACGCCATGCGCCGCGCTGGATGATCCTGTTCGTGGTTCTGACCGTGCTGTGCGGCTTCCTGTTCACGCGCATGCCGGGCAGCTTCCTGCCCGAGGAAGACCAGGGCTACGCGCTGGCGATCGTGCAGCTGCCGCCGGGTTCGACCAAGGCCCAGACCAACCAGGCCTTCGCGCAGATGCGTGGCGTGCTCAAGGACCAGGAAGGGTTCGAGGGCATGCTGCAGGTGGCCGGTTTCAGCTTCGTCGGTTCCGGCGAAAACGTCGGCATGGGCTTCATCCGCCTCAAGCCGTGGGACGAGCGCAAGGTCACCGTGCCCGAGTTCATCCAGAACATGAACGGCGCCTTCTACGGCATCAAGGAGGCACAGATCTTCGTGGTCAACCTGCCCACCGTGCAGGGTCTGGGCCAGTTCGGCGGCTTTGACATGTGGCTGCAGGATCGCGGTGGTGCGGGCTATGAGCAGCTGACGCAGGCACGCAACATCCTGCTGGGCAAGGCGGCACAGGAGAGCGACCTGCTCACCGGCGTGCGTCCCAACGGCCTGGAAAACGCCCCGCAGCTGCAGTTGCACGTGGACCGCGTGCAGGCGCAGACGATGGGCCTGTCGGTGTCGGACGTGTACAGCACCATCCAGCTGATGCTGGCCCCGGTGTACGTCAACGACTTCTTCTACGAAGGCCGCATCAAGCGCGTGACCATGCAGGCCGACGGCCCGTATCGCACCGGTGCCGAGTCGCTCAACAGCTTCTACACGCCCAGCAGCCTGCAGACCAACGCAGACGGCACCCCGGCGATGATTCCGTTGAGCACCGTGGTGAAGTCCGAGTGGATGTCCGCTCCGCCGTCGCTGAGCCGCTACAACGGCTACTCGGCGGTGAACATCGTCGGTTCGCAGGCACCCGGACGCAGCTCGGGTGAGGCGATGCAGGCGATGGAACGGATCGTCAGCGACGACCTGCCGGCGGGCTTCGGCTACGACTGGTCGGGCATGAGCTACCAGGAAATCCTGGCCGGCAACGCGGCGACCCTGCTGCTGGTGCTGTCCATCGTGGTGGTGTTCCTGTGCCTGGCCGCGCTGTATGAGAGCTGGTCGATCCCGGTGGCGGTGCTGCTGGTGGTGCCGTTGGGCGTGCTCGGCGCGCTGGCGTTCTCGCTGGCCCGGGGCCTGCCCAACGATCTTTACTTCAAGATCGGCCTGATCACCGTGATCGGTCTGGCGGCCAAGAACGCCATCCTGATCGTGGAGTTCGCGGTGGAGCAGCGTGCAGCGGGCAAGACCCTGCGCGAGGCCACCATCGAGGCCTCGCGCCTGCGCTTCCGCCCGATCCTGATGACCTCCTTCGCCTTCATCCTGGGCGTGGTGCCGATGGCCATCTCCACCGGTGCAGGCGCCAACGCCCGCCACGCCATCGGTACCGGCGTGATCGGCGGCATGGTGTTTGCCACCTTCCTGGGCCTTCTGATGATCCCGGTGTTCTTCATCGTGGTCCGCCGGATGCTGGGCGACAAGCTGGACGAGCCCTCCAGGGAGTTCGTCGAGCGCCAGAGCGAAGCCAACGCGGCCCACCGTCCGGATCGTTGATCCGGTTGATGGAACGTTGAACTGAAAAGCCCCGGAGCGATCCGGGGCTTTTTCATGGGCGCTGGTCCGTGCAGTTGCGGCCAGCCTCGTAGAGCCGGGCTCTGCCCGGCCCTACGGGCTCCGTGATTCCCTGACGGTGCCGAAAACAACCGGGGCCCACGAAGGGCCCCGGGTGTGTGCTTCGAGTGAACCGCGGCTCAGCGCAGGCCGGTCTCGTTGCGGGCGATGACCAGGCGCTGGATCTCCGAGGTACCTTCGTAGATCTCGGTGATCTTGGCATCACGGAAGTAACGCTCCAGGGGCATTTCCTTGGAGTAGCCCATGCCGCCGTGGATCTGCACCGCCTGGTGGGTGATCCACATCGCCGCTTCCGAAGCGGTCAGCTTGGCGATGGCTGCTTCATTGCTGAAGCGCTTGCCCTGGCCCTTCACCCATGCCGCGCGCAGGGTCAGCAGCAGCGCTGCGTCCAGCTTGCACTTCATGTCGGCGATCTTGGCCTGGGTCATCTGGAACGTGCCGATGGCCGCGCCGAACGCCTTGCGGTCCCTTACGTACTCCAGCGTTGCCTCGTAGGCGGCGCGGGCAATGCCGATGGCCTGCGAGGCGATGCCGATGCGGCCGGCGTCGAGCACGCCCATCGCGATCTTGAAGCCTTCTCCTTCCTTGCCCACCACGTCATCGGCAGCGGCCACGTAATCCTGGAACTCGATCTCGCAGGTAGCCGACGCACGGATGCCGAGCTTCGGCTCGGTCTTGCCGCGGTGGAAGCCCGGCTTGTCGGTGTCGATCATGAACGCAGTGATGCCACGCGCGCCCTGGTCCGGGTCGGTCATGGCGAACAGCACGATGTACTTGGCCACCGGGCCGGAGGTGATCCAGCTCTTCTTGCCGTTGATGACGAAGGTGCCGTCGGCCTGTTTGACCGCGCGGCACCGCATCGCGGTGGCATCCGACCCGGACTGCGGCTCGGTCAGCGCGAACGCGCCGATGGCCTCGCCCTCGGCGATGGCGCGCACATAGGTCTGCTTCTGCGCTTCGCTGCCGTGGGTGAGGATGCCGTTGCAGAACAGCGAGTTGTTGACCGACATGATGGTCGAATGCGCGGCGTCACCGGCGGCGACCTCCACCATCGCCAGCACGTACGCGATCGGGTCCATGCCGGCGCCGCCGTATTCGGCGGGCACTTCGATGCCCATCAGGCCGTTCTCGCCGAGCAGGCGGATGTTCTCCAGCGGGAACTCGCCGGTCCGGTCGTGATGCTCCGCGCTGGGAGCGATTTTTTCCTGCGCGATGCGACGCGCGACGTCCTGCAGCATCAACTGCTCTTCAGTAAAGCTGAAATCCACAACACCCTCCCGGGAACATGGCGAAATGGGCTGCGGAATGCGCAGCCCAAGGTCGGGCGATTGTACCGAGCGACAGTGATTCCGGGCTGACTTGACCCCGCACAGGGCAAGGGACGAAAATATCTCTATATCGCGATAGGTAGATATTCATGGATCTCGAGGATTGGTCTGTCCGGCTGAAGGTGTTCGCCGACGCCACCCGCGTGCGCCTGCTGGCGCTGCTGGAACAGGAAGAACTGACCGTGGCCGAGCTGTCGGCCATCACCACGCTGGCGCAGCCACGCGTGTCCACCCACCTGGCGCGGCTCAAAGAAGCCGGGCTGGTGCGCGACCGGCGTTCCGGCGTGTCGGCGTATTACCGCTTCGACGACGCCGCCCTGGACCCGGCGCAGCGCGCATTGTGGCATGCCCTGAGCACCGGCAGCGACGATCCGCTGCTGCGTCAGGATGCTGAACGCGTGGCCAGCGTTCTGGCCAGCCGCGCCGCCGACCAGAACTGGGCCGACAGCGTGGCCGGTGACATGGAGCGCCACTATTCCCCCGGGCGTACCTGGGAGGCGCTGGCGCGCACCGCGCTGCCGCTGCTGGAAACCGGCGATGTGCTCGACATCGCCTCCGGCGACGGCGTGCTGGCCGAACTGGTGGCCCCGCACGCCAAGCGCTATGTCTGCATCGACACCAGTGCGCGCGTGGTGGCCGCGGCCAGCGAACGCCTGCGCCGGCTGGCCAACGTGGAGGTGCGCGAGGGCGACATGCACGCCCTGCCCTTCAAGGACCGCACGTTTGATCTGGTGGTGCTGATGCACGCGCTGACCTATGCCGCCAAACCGGCCCAGGCCGTGGCCGAGGGCGCGCGCGTCCTGCGCTCCGGCGGCCGCCTGCTGCTGTGCAGCCTGGCGCGGCATGAGCACCGGGCCGCAGTGGATGCCTACGGCCACGTCAACCTGGGTTTCAGCGACAAGGAACTGCGCAGATTCGTGGAGAAGGCCGGACTGGTCGTCTCCAGCCTGGAAACGGTGACCCGCGAGAAGCGCCCGCCGCATTTCGAAGTCATCTCGCTGATCGCCAGCAAACCCTGAGCCCCCTCGATGTCTTCCCTGCCCTGGCTGTATCCCGACCGTGTGCACGCGCTTGAACAGGCGCTGGCGCAGCGCATCCTGATCATCGATGGCGCAATGGGCACGATGATCCAGCGCCACGGGCTGGACGAAGACGACTACCGCGGCGAACGCTTCGCCGCAGGCTACGACCACCTGCACGGGGCCGGCTGCGCGCATGGCGAGGCGACGCCGCAGGGCCACGACCTGAAAGGCAACAACGACCTCCTGCTGCTGACCCGGCCCGAGGTCATCGCCGGTATCCACACCGCCTACCTGGAAGCCGGCGCCGACCTGGTCGAAACAAATACGTTCAACGCAACCGCGATCAGCCAGGCCGACTACCACCTGGAGCATCTGGTCTACGAACTCAACAAGGCCGGCGCGCAGGTCGCCCGCGCATGCTGCGACGCGGTGGCCGCCACCACGCCGGGCAAGCCGCGCTTCGTGATCGGCGTGCTCGGCCCGACCAGCCGCACCGCCTCGATCAGCCCGGACGTCAACGATCCCGGGTTCCGCAACACCAGCTTCGATGCCCTGCGCGAGACCTACCGCGACGCCATCGAGGGCCTCATCGACGGCGGCGCCGATACCCTCATGGTGGAGACGATCTTCGACACCCTCAACGCCAAGGCGGCGCTGTACGCGATCGAAGAAGTGTTCGATGCCCGCGGCGGGCGGCTGCCGATCATGATTTCGGGCACCATCACCGATGCCTCCGGGCGCACCCTGTCCGGGCAGACCGCCGAAGCCTTCTACGCCTCGGTGGCGCACAGCCGCCCGTTGTCGGTCGGCCTGAACTGCGCGCTCGGCGCCAGCGACATGCGCCCGCACGTGGAGACCCTTGCCACCGTGGCCGACTGCCTGATCAGCGCGCATCCCAACGCCGGGCTGCCCAATGCCTTCGGCGAGTACGACGAAACTCCCCAGGAAATGGCCACCACCCTGCGCGAGTTCGCCAGTGCCGGGCTGCTCAACCTCGTCGGCGGATGCTGCGGCACCTCGCCGGCGCACATCCGGGCGATCGCCGAGGCCGTGGCCGACCTGCCGCCGCGTGCACGCCCATGACCGCATCCCCCTGCACGCGCCTGTCCGGCCTGGAGCCGCTGGTCATCACCCCGGACCTGCTGTTCGTCAACATCGGCGAGCGCACCAACGTCACCGGCAGCGCGCAGTTCCGCAAGCTGGTCAAGGAAGAGCGCTACGAGGAAGCGGTGGACGTGGCGCGCCAGCAGGTCGCCAACGGCGCGCAGATCCTCGACGTCAACATGGACGAAGGCCTGATCGATTCCGAGAAGGCGATGACGCGCTATCTCAACCTGATCATGTCCGAGCCGGACATCGCCCGCATTCCGGTGATGGTCGACTCCTCCAAGTGGAGCGTGATCGAGGCCGGGCTGAAGTGCCTGCAGGGCAAGAGCGTGGTCAACTCGATCTCGCTCAAGGAAGGCCAGGCGCAGTTCGTGGAGCACGCGCGCAAGGTACTGCGCTACGGCGCCGCCGCCGTGGTGATGGCCTTCGACGAGGACGGCCAGGCCGATACCTGCGCGCGCAAGGTCGAGATCTGCACGCGCGCCTACCGCATCCTGGTGGATGAGGTCGGCTTCCCGCCGCAGGACATCATCTTCGATCCGAACATCTTCGCCGTCGCCACCGGCATCGAAGAGCACGACAACTATGCGGTCGACTTCATCGAAGCCACCCGCATCATCAAGCGCACGCTGCCGCACTGCCATGTGTCCGGCGGCGTGTCCAACGTGTCGTTCTCCTTCCGCGGCAACGAAACGGTCCGGCAGGCGATCCACTCGGTGTTCCTGTACCACGCGATCGCGGCGGGCATGGACATGGGCATCGTCAACGCCGGTGCCATGCCGATCTACGACGAGCTGGACCCGGAACTGCGCGAACGCGTCGAGGACGTGATCCTCAACCGCCGCCGCGATGGCACCGAACGCCTGCTGGAGATCGCCGAGCGCTACAAGGGCAGGAAGGGCGAGGTCAAGGGTGAAGACCTGGCCTGGCGCACCAAGCCGATCGATGCCCGCCTGGCGCACGCGCTGGTGCATGGTCTGGATGCGTGGGTGGAAGCCGATACCGAAGAAGCGCGGCTTCGCTCCAGCCGCCCCCTGGACGTGATCGAAGGGCCGCTGATGGACGGCATGAATGTGGTCGGCGACCTGTTCGGTGCCGGCAAGATGTTCCTGCCGCAGGTGGTCAAGTCCGCACGCGTGATGAAGAAGGCGGTGGCCTACCTGCTGCCTTTCATCGAGGCCGAGAAGGCGCGCAGTGGCGACACCGCCAGGAGCAACGGCAAGATCATCATGGCCACGGTCAAGGGAGATGTGCACGACATCGGCAAGAACATCGTCGGCGTGGTCCTGGCCTGCAACAATTTCGAGGTGATCGACCTGGGCGTGATGGTGCCCGCGCAGAAGATCCTCGACGCCGCCCGCGCCGAGAACGCCGACATCATCGGGCTGTCCGGGCTGATCACCCCTTCGCTGGAAGAGATGAGCCACGTGGCGCGCGAAATGGAGCGACAGGGCTTCACCCTGCCGCTGATGATCGGTGGCGCCACAACCTCGCGCGCGCACACCGCACTGAAGATCGACCCGCACTACAACGCGCCCACGGTGTGGGTGAAGGATGCCTCGCGCGCGGTCGGCGTGGCCCAGTCGCTGATCTCCAGCGAACTGCGCGACGCCTTCGTGGCCGCCAACGAGGCCGACTACGCCGACATCCGCCAGCGCCATCGCAACCGCGGCGACGCCAAGCGGCTGGTGACCCTGGCCAAGGCGCGTGCGCAGCGCTTCGACGGCGGCTGGGCGACCTACGTGCCGCCTGCCCCGCGCCGGCCCGGCCTGCACGTGCTCGACGACTACCCGCTCGCCGACCTGGTCGAGGTGATCGACTGGACGCCGTTCTTCCAGGCCTGGGAACTGGCGGGCAAGTTCCCGGCGATCCTCACCGACGAGATCGTCGGCACCCAGGCCAGCGAGCTCTACCGCGATGCCCGCGCGATGCTGGACCGCATCGTCGGCGAGAAGTGGCTGACCGCCAAGGCCGTGTTCGGGCTTTGGCCGGCCAACAGCGTCGGCGACGACGTGCACCTGACCACCGACGACGGACCGGCGGTGCTGCACTTCCTGCGCCAGCAGGTGGACAAGCCGGTGGAACGGCCGGACTTCTGCCTGGCCGATTTCATCGCGCCGGCCGACAGCGGCAGACAGGATTGGATCGGCGCGTTCGCCGTCACCGCCGGGATCGGCATCGACCCGCACGTGGCCCGTTTCGAGGCCGACCACGACGATTACAACGCGATCCTGCTCAAGGCGCTGGCCGACCGTCTCGCCGAGGCGCTGGCCGAGCGCCTGCACCAGCACGTGCGCACCGACTACTGGGGCTACCAACCGGAAGAGCAGCTGGACAACGAGGCGTTGATCGCCGAGAAGTACAGCGGCATCCGCCCCGCCCCCGGCTACCCGGCCTGCCCCGAGCACAGCGAAAAGGCCACGCTGTTCCGGCTGCTGGACGCCGGGCGACACGCCGACATGCAGCTCACCGAGAGCTTCGCCATGCTGCCGACCGCGGCGGTGTCGGGCTACTACTTCAGCCATCCGCAGAGCCAGTACTTCGTGGTCGGGCGGGTGAGCCGCGAACAGGTGGTCGACTACGCCAGGCGCAAAGGCGTGGACCGCGCGCAGGCCGAGCGCTGGCTGGCTTCGAATCTGGACTACGATCCGGAGTGAGCACCGCCACGTCGACGATGCAGCTGTCCAACAGACGGCTCTACCCCGGTTCATCAGCATGACGCTCTCCCCCCGCGACCCCGTCCCGGTCACCCGACTGTCCAGCTTCTATCTCTTCTACTACGCCGCCCTGGGTGCGTTCACCCCGTACTGGTCGCTGTTCCTGACCGCGCGCGGGATGAGCGTGACGGCGATCAGCGTGATGATGGGCATCTGGTATGCCACGCGCATCGTGGCGCCCACGACCTGGACCTCGATCGCCGCGGCGTCATCCCGCCCGATCCGCTGGCTGCGGGTGGGAACCGTGCTGACCCTGATCACCTTCTGCGCGTTCCTGCTGCCCTTGCCTGAGCCGTGGATGTATCCGGCGATGGTGGTGTTCTGCTTCTTCTACAACGCCGTGATGCCACAGTTCGAGTCGATCACGCTCACCCACCTCGGCAATGACAGCCACCGCTACGGGCTGATCCGGGTCTGGGGTTCGCTCGGATTCATCGCCGTGGTGATGGGATTTGGCTGGCTGATCGACGGCAACGGTGGCCCCGGCCATGCGCACCTGCTGCCGTGGATGATGCTGCCGCTGTTCGCGCTGCTGGTGGTGTCGGCGTTCGCCAACGACTACGCGCGCGATCTCCATCGGGCCCACGGTGATGCCAGCGGCTTCTGGCAGATCGTGCGCAAGCCACAGGTACTGGCGTTCTTTGTGGCCGCCTTCATGGAACAGCTGTCGTTCGGCCCGTACTACACGTTCTTCTCGGTCTACATGGACCACCACGGCTACGCGACCTCGACGCTGGGGCTGCTGTGGACGGTCGGGGTGGTGTTCGAGGTGGGCGTGTTCTTCACCATCGGCCGCTTTTTCCGCCGCTTCGACGCGAGCTGGATGCTGCTGATCGCGTTGGTGAGCTCCACGCTGCGCTGGGCGGCGACCGCACTGTACGCGGAAAATCTGCCGGTGATGCTGGTGGCGCAGAGCGCGCACGCGCTTGGATTCGCTGCGTTCTTCGCCGCGGCGATGCAGATGCTGGCAACGTACTTCCCCGGCCGGCTCAACGGCCACGGCCAGGGCCTGCTGTATGGCTTTTCGTCGGGTGTGGGCGGCGTGCTGGGCGCACTGATCGCCGGTCAGCTGTGGACCATCGACCAGGGGCGTACCGCGTTCCTGGCGGGCAGCGGCTTCGCCCTGGCGGGCGCACTGCTGTGCTTCTTCGCGATCAGCCTGCCGCTGCTGCGCGCCGCGCGCCGGCGCCACGCCTCATGAGGGCGGCAGCACGACCCACGGTCGTGCTGCCGCGCGCCTTCACCAGACCAGGTCGTCAGGCACCTGATAGGCCGGGTCGGCGTACGGATCTTCTTCCACGGTGGCGTTGGGATCCACCCGCAGCGCCACCGACGGGGCGAACACCGCTTCGGCCTCGTCGAGCACCGCCGAGGTGACCAGCAGGTAACGCCCGTTCTGCTGCAGCACGCCAAGCTCACCGGCGTTGAGCGCCTTGAGCTGGTCGGCGGTGACATAGATGCGCTTGATCTTGCCGCCGTACGGGAAGTGGCGGGCGATGTCCGCCGCCTCGGCGTTGAGCGCCTTGCCTTCCAGCAGCACGTCGAGCTTGGCCTTGGCCTCGCGGCGCAGGCGCGCCTCTTCCTGCTTGAGGCGCTCGGCCTCGATGCGGTCGTCCTTTTCTTTCTGCGCGCGGATCGCATACGCCTTGGCGAGGTCGATGTCCTCGCGGGTACGCGGCGCGCCGTGACCGCCCTGCGGCGGACGGCCACCGGGCGCACGGCCCTTGCCCTGCGGACGGCGGTCGCCGTCGCGCGCGGGGCGCTGGCCTTCGCCGGGCTTGCCGGCAGGACGCGCGCCCTGCGGACGGTTGCCCGGACGGCCATCGCGGCGCGCCTCCGGCTTCCGGTCCGGCTTGCGCTCGGCGGTACGTTCGGGTTTGGGCGCGGCTTTGAAGCCCAGGCCCAGCAGCTGGTCGCGGAGGGTATCGCTCATGACGTCAGATCAGTAGTGCGGGGGCGGCGGCTCTTCGGCCGAATCGGAATACAACGCATTGCGCACCTTGCCGAGGTCTTCCAGCAGGATCCGCGTCAGGTCGGCGTTGCGACTGCCTTCCATGCGCGCATCGGCGAGGGCTTCGCTGAGCTCGGCCAGTGCGTGCTCCTGGAAGGACACACGCATTTCCAGTTCAACAAGGCGGGCTTCGAGCGCCTGTTCGCGCTCGGAGGGTGTGGAATCATGCATGCAGCGAACGTCCCCGGCCAATGCCGTAATAAGCCAGGCCCGCCGCTTCGATTTCCTGCGGGTCGTACAGATTGCGGCCGTCGAAGACGACCGCGTCCTTGAGGGTGTCGCGCAGACGGGTGAAATCCGGGCTGCGGAACTGCTTCCACTCGGTCACCACCACCAGCGCATCGGCACCGTCCAGCGCGTCGTAGGCGTTCTCGCAGAACACCAGATCGTCACGCTCGCCAAAAATGCGGCGTGCTTCATCGGTGGCTTCCGGATCATAGGCGCGCACGGTGGCGCCGCCTTCCCACAACTGTGCCAGCAGGCGGCGGCTGGACGCTTCGCGCATGTCGTCGGTGTTGGGCTTGAACGCCAGGCCCCACACCGCGAACGTACGGCCGCGCACGCCTTCGTCCTCGCCACGGTCGTAGTGGCGCTGGATCAGGGTGTACAGGTGGCCCTTCTGGGCATCGTTGACCGCCTCGACCGCATTGAGCAGCTTGGGCTCGTGGCCGTGCTGCTGCGCGGTGCGCGCCAGCGCCTGCACGTCCTTGGGGAAGCAGGAGCCGCCATAGCCGGCACCGGGATAGATGAAATGCCAGCCGATACGCGGGTCCGAACCGATGCCCTGGCGGACCTGCTCGATGTCGGCACCGACCTTCTCGGCAATGTTGGCGATTTCGTTCATGAACGAAATCTTGGTGGCCAGCATCGCGTTGGCCGCGTACTTGGTCAGCTCGGCCGAGCGCACGTCCATTTCCACCACGCGGTCGTGGTTGCGGTTGAACGGGGCATACAGGCGGCGCATCAGCGCCACCGCGTCGGGATTGGCCGCCCCCACCACGATGCGGTCCGGCCGCATGCAGTCGGCGACGGCGTCGCCCTCCTTGAGGAACTCGGGGTTGGAGACCACGTCGAAGGCGATCTCCTGCCCACGCGCGGCCAGTGCGGCGGCTATCGTCGCGCGCACCTTGTCGGCCGTGCCTACCGGCACGGTCGACTTGTTGACCACCACGGTCGGCACGGCCATGTGCCGGCCGATGGTCTCGGCCACCGCCAGCACGTACTGCAGGTCGGCGCTGCCGTCCTCGTCGGGTGGCGTGCCCACGGCGATGAAAATCACCTGGCCGTGCGCGATGGCCGTGGCCGCGTCGGTGGTGAAGGTCAACCGCGACGCGGCGTGGTTGGCCTTCACCATCGGCTCGAGGCCGGGTTCGTAGATCGGGATGACGCCCCGGTTCAGGCCGTCGACCTTGGCCTGGTCGATATCCACGCAGACCACCTGGTGGCCGACGTCGGCCAGACAGGTACCGGTGACCAGACCGACATAGCCGGTGCCGAAAATCGCAACACGCATGACCGGGGAGACTCCAGAGTCGATTACGGAAGAACGTTCAGCAGCTCGACGTCGAACGTCAGCGTCGCGTTCGGGCCGATCGGACCGCCCGGGGTACCCTGCTCGCCGTAGGCCAGCTCACCGGGAATCCAGAAGCGGTACTTGGCGCCGGTCGGCATCAGCGAAACGCCTTCGGACCAGCCCTTGATGACCTGGTCCAGGCCGAACTCGACCGGCTGGCCACGGCTGTAGCTGCTGTCGAACACGGTGCCGTCCAGCAGCTTGCCTTCGTAGTTGACGCGGACCTTGCTGGTCGGCATCGGACGATCGCCGCTGCCCGGACGCAGCACCTGGTACTGCAGGCCCGACGCGGTGGTGACCACGCCCGGCACGGTCTTGTTCTTGGCCATGAAGGCATTGCCTTCGGTGCGGTTGGTGCCGGCCTGTGCGGCGGCCTTGGCCTGGCCTTCGGCCTGCTTGGCGGCCATGAAGCCTTCCAGCGTGGCCTTGGCCTGCTCGGCGGTCATCTTCGGGGTGCCGTTGGCGAAGGTGGTGCCGATCGCGTCAAACAGCGCGTCCAGGTCCAGTTCGTCCTTCAGCTGCGCCAGCGAGGGACCAACGGCATAGCTGCCCAGCATCAGGCCGACCTTCTCGCGATCCACCTTCGGCGCGGGCGTGCCCGGGGCCACGCCCGGCACCGGCTGGCCGCTCTTGGCCATCACCGCCTGGCGCAGGGCGGCGTCGGTCTTCTGGGCCTCTTCCTGGCTGATCAGCGGCGGCTTGCCTTCAAAAGCATTGGTGACGCCACGACGCAGCGCGGCCACGTCGATCTCGCTGGAAATCGGAGCGAACGAGTTGGCCACATCGATACCGATGGCGTAGCCGAGCTTTTCCCGTTGGGAGTTCAAAGCGGAAGTCTCCTTGGCAGCCGCAGGCGCGGCCGGTTGTTGCGACATCACGGTACCGGTGGCACCCATCGCCAGAATCAGAACCGACGCCGCGGCGCCGCGCATTCCCATCTTCATTCGCTGCATTCCTGGAAGTGACTGGACGCCGACGTCGGCGCGAAACGCCCATTGTCGCACGCATGTACGAGATGTCGAGGCACTCAGCGCGCCGCCTTGCCTGCCGACAGCTCGCGTTCGATCGCCGCCACCAGCGCCGCATCATCCGGCTTGACCTTGCTGGGGAACTGCGCAACCACCCGCCCGTCGCGCGCGATCAGGTACTTGTGGAAGTTCCAGCCCGGCGCCACACCGGTGGCCTGGGTCAGACGCTGATACAGCGGGGTCGCGCCGGTGCCGGTGACCTGCACCTTCTGGAACATCGGGAATTTGACCCCATAGGTCAGCGTGCAGAACTCCTGGATCTGCGCTTCATCCCCCGGTTCCTGGCCCTTGAAGTCGTTGGACGGGAAACCGAGCACCGAGAAGCCGCGCGCGGCGTATTTCTTCTGAAGCGCTTCCAGACCTTCGTACTGGGGCGTGAAGCCGCACTTGCTGGCGGTATTGACCACCAGTAGCACCTTGCCGCCGTACTGCTGCTGCAGATTGACCTCGCCCTTGCCGGCCAGCGGGCGGTAGCTGAGATCGAGCAGGCCGGCCGCAGCCGCCGCCCCGGTGCTGATCACCACGCCCAGCAACAGGGTCGCAGCGGCCCAGCCGCGGGCGCGGGTGCCCGGGCGGTGGAAGGACGACAACAGGCGAGCGTGGAACATGGAGCACTCCAGGGGCATGGAAACCGGCGAAAGGTGCCGTCCGGCGCACGCAGCGCAGGCCCGGCAGGGCGTCGGCCGCACTATATCACCGGGGTTTTCAGCGCCGCGTGGCGGCATCGCGGGGCGCGCTCTCCGGGCCACCTTGCCGTTTCTGGCGGTCGAACCCGCCCCCGGTTCACCGCGTCGCAATTGACTGAATAGGCGTTAGCCTTGTCTTTTCATTGACATGACTGAACCCACGCCCCGTCCGAATGACCTTCCGCAAGACGACAAAGTGCATACAAAACAATACCTTATGGATGACAATCGTCTTTCAGCCTGACCCTGCCATCAGTTGGGTGTGTCCCCGTATTGATCTTCGGCGTGCCGGTGTTATAGTTGCATACAACACCAGTCACCTGAGACAGGGGAAGCCCATGAACCGCATGCGCCACCACACCGCCAAAACCCTCACGGCCGCGTCCGCGCTGCTGCTGCTGGGCTGGTTCGGCACCCCCGCCTCGGATGACGCCGGCAGTTCCGCCGGTTCCGGTGCGTTTGCAGGCCCGCAGGACGCAGGTGTCATCGAGGCAGGGACCGCCGACGGCGCCCCCCGCCCCCCCCGCCGGCTGCACAGCTCCCTGTCCATGCCTTACTTCTCATTCGCACAGTCGCTGAACCCACGGAGCTGACCATGAGCGATATTCAGTGGAGCGATGGCGCTCCGATCTACCGTCAGCTGAAGGAACGCGTCATCGCCATGATGCTCGACGGCATCATCAAGCCCGGCGATGCTCTGCCCTCGGTCCGGCAGGTCGCCGCCGAGTACCAGCTCAACCCCATCACCGTCTCGCGCGCTTACCAGGAACTGGCTGATGAAGGTCTGGTGGAGAAGCGCCGCGGCCTGGGTATGTTCATGACCGAGGAAGCGGCCACGCAGCTGCGCAGCAGCGAGCGCGACCGCTTCCTCAACGAAGAATGGCCATTGGTGCTCGAGCGCATCCAGCGCCTGGGCCTGAACCTTGACGATCTGCTGCCCCAGGGGAAATCCTCATGAATGCCGTTGCAAGTGATGTCGTCATCTCCGCACGTGGCCTGCGCAAGGCGTACAAGCAGACGCTCGCGCTGGACAACACCAGCTTCTCCATCGCACCGGGCCGCATCACCGGCCTGATCGGTCCCAATGGCGCCGGCAAGACCACGGTGCTCAAGGCGCTGCTGGGCCTGACCGGTGTCGAGGGCGACCTGCAGGTCCTGGGCATGGACCCGCGCACGCAGCGAAACGCGCTGATGAACGACATCTGCTTCATCGCCGACGTCGCGGTGCTGCCGCGCTGGCTGAAGGTGCGCGAGGCGATCGACTTCGTTGCCGGGGTGCACCCGCGCTTCGACCGCGCCCGCTGCGAACGCTTCCTGGCCAGCACCAAGCTTCAGCCGAGGCAGCGCGTACGCGAGCTCTCCAAAGGCATGATCGTGCAGTTGCACCTGGCGCTGGTGATGGCCATCGACGCCAAGGTGCTTGTGCTGGACGAGCCGACCCTGGGCCTGGACATCCTCTACCGCAAGGAGTTCTACCAGCGCCTGCTGGAGGACTACTTCGACGAGCAGAAGACCATCATCGTCACCACCCACCAGGTCGAGGAGATCGAACACATCCTCACCGATGTCATGTTCATCCGCGACGGCCGCATCGTCCTGACCACCGATATGGAGAACATCGGCGAGCGCTACACCGAACTGCTGGCCTCGGCCGACACGGTGGAGCTGGCCCGCGCGCTGAAGCCGATCGACGAACGCGCCCTGCCGTTCGGCAAGACCGTCCTGCTGTTCGATGGCGTGCCGCGCGATCAGCTCACCACGCTCGGCGAGATCCGCAGCCCGGGGCTGGCGGACCTGTTCGTGGCCATCATGAAGGGAACCTACGCATGAACACCGTCCACTATCACCCGATCAGCAAGGCCAGCACGTTCAAGTGGATGCTCAAGCGCGAGTACTGGGAGAACCGTGGCGGGTTCCTGTACGCCCCCTTCATCGCCGGCGGCATCTCGCTGCTGATGAGCCTGCTCGGCATTCTGTTCGGCCTGTTCGCGCTGCACCGCGCCGCCAAGAGTGGCGGCCTGCTGGTCGACAACAAGAACGTCAGCATCAACGGCCTCGACCTGGGCATGCTGACCGGCCAGCTCGACGCCAAGGACATGGCCGACCTGGCCAACGCGCTCGACCTGACTCTGCTCCTCAGCTCCGGCTGGCCGTTCGTGGTGCTCACCTTCGTGGTGTTCTTCTACTGCCTGGGTGCGCTGTACGACGATCGCCGCGACCGCAGCATCCTGTTCTGGAAGTCACTGCCGCTGTCCGACACCCAGACCGTCCTGGCCAAGGCCATCAGCGCGCTGGTGATCGCTCCGCTGATCGCGGTGGCCGCCGCCGCCGTCACGATGCTCGGGTTCCTGGCAATCATCTCGGTGGTGGCGCTGGCCCACGGCGGTGACCCGATGACGCTGATCTGGGGACCGGCCAGCCCGCTGTCGATCATCCTCGGCTACATCGCCCGCCTGCCGGTCTACCTGCTGTGGGCGCTGCCGACCGTCGGCTGGCTGCTGATGTGCTCGGCCTGGGCCAAGTCCAAGCCGTTCCTGTGGGCGGTGATGCTGCCGCTGTTCGCCGGCATCGTGGTCAGCAGCACCAACCTGATGTCCGCCTTCGGCCTGACCAGTGGCTGGTTCTGGGGCCACATCGTCGGGCGCCTGCTGCTGGGCACCTTCCCCGGCGTGGATGCCGCCTACAACGCACCGGGCCGGATCACCGGTTCCGAGCAGTTGGTCAGCATGCTGTCGCCTGCGCAGCACCTGTCCACGCTGCAGCAGCCCGAAGTGTGGATCGGCGCGGTCGTCGGTATCGCGTTCCTGATCATCGCCATCCGCCTGCGCCGTCGCGCCGGTGAAATCTGACTCTGCCCTGTCGAGGACCGTCCCATGCTGCGTACCCTTGCCGTTGCTTCCCTGCTGTTGCTGCCGCTGACCGCGCTGGCCGACACGCCACAGTGCAGGTTCACTGCACCGCGCGACCTGACACTCGACCTGGCCGGCGCCAAGGCGGTGGTGTTCGAGGTCAACCAGCATGATCTGGTACTGACCGCCGGCACCGGCCCCGCCAAGCTTGGCGGCCGCGCCTGCGCGTCCGCCGAGGACCTGCTGCGCGACCTGACCGTGACCCAGCAGAAATCCGGCGACACGCTGGTGGTGCGGCTGCAGCGCGAACAGCGCGGCGGCCTCTCGCTGGGCGGCAACCGCTACGCCTACCTGGACCTGCGCGGCAGCGTGCCGGACACCGTGCTGGTGCAGTTCAAGGTCGGCTCCGGTGACGCCAGCGGCACCGGCCTGCATTCGGCCAGCGCCGATGTCGGCTCGGGCGATGTGACGCTGAAGGACATCAAGGGACGGGTCACTGCGGCGGTCGGTTCGGGCGACATCACGCTGGACGGTGCCGGCTCGCTCAACCTGCTCAACCTCGGCTCGGGCGACTTCAAGGGACGCAACGTGCGCGGCACCGCCACGGTCGGCAATGTCGGCTCCGGCGATGTCGAGCTGGACGGGGTCGGCGGCGACGTCGAGATCGGTGTGCTTGGCTCGGGCAACATCGAGGCACGCCAGGTCAAGGGCAGCGCCCGCGTAGGCACCGTGGGCTCCGGCGAGGTGGAACTGCGTGATATCGGCGGCAGCGTCAGCGTGGATCGGCACGGCTCCGGCGACATCACCGTCCGTGACGTCCGCGGCGACCTCACGGTGAACCACAGTGGCAGCGGCGATGTCCGTCACAGCGGCATCGGCGGTCGCATCACCCTGCCCCGCGGCAAGTAAGGCTTTCCCTTTCCAACGACGGAACCGAGCATATGAATACCCGACTGCTGCTGCCCGCACTGCTGCTGTGCCTGCCCCTGGCGGCCTGCGGCAACCACGACAAGGACAAGGCCGCCGCCGAGCTGGACACCGCGTCCATCGGCCAGAAGGTGCAGGAAGCCACCGACAAGGCGCGCAGGGAGATCGCGCAGGGCAACATCTCCGTGTCCGACGGCAACAACATCAAGGCCGAGATCACGCCGCAGGGCGATTTCCTGGTCAACGGCGAGAACGTGCCGCTGGACGCAGACCAGCGTGCGCTGATGCTGGACTACCGCAAGCAGGTGGAAGCCCTTGCAGGCGCCGGCATGGACATCGGCGTGGCCGGGGCCGGACTGGGCGTGAAGGCGGCCAGCGAGGCGCTCAAGGGCATTTTCTCCGGCGATACGCAGGGCATCGAGGAACGCGTCAACGCCGAGGCGGCCAAGATCGAGGCCGAGGCGAAGAAGCTGTGCGGCCTGCTGCCGGGCATGATGGCGCGCCAGCAGGCGCTGGCGGCAGCAGTGCCGGCCTTCAAACCCTACGCCACGATGGACCAGTCCGACATCGACGACTGCGGCAAGTAAGCGACCCCGGCCTGCGACGTTCGGTCGCAGGCCGGCCCCGTCGCGCGGGGGGAGGACTACAATCAGGCTCCCCCCACGTGCGTTGCCTGCTCATGAAGAAGCTGTGCCTGCTGCTGTTCGCCCTGTTCTGCCTGGCCGCCACCGGCTGCGACCAGGAGTACCGCAATCATCGCGCCGAGCGCAGCAAGCCGAAGATCACCGTCAGCGATGGCATGCTCACCGTGCGTCGCGCACCCGCGCCGAACATCATCGTGCTGCCGAACGGCCACATGAAGATCGACGAGATCGAGATTCCGCTGGATGCCAGCCAGCAGGCCCTGCTGCAGCAGATGTTCGGTCAGCTGCAGGTGCTGCGTCAGAACACGCTCACCGATGCCGCACCGGACCCGGCCAAGCGCTCGGTCAGGATCCAGGTGCCCGAGGGCATGCAGCCGATCCCGCCGGATCTGGTCGCGCGCATCCCGGAGTTCAAGGATTACACCGAGACCTTCGACAACCTGCAGGCAGACCGGCACTGAACAGGAGGAGCCGACCGTGGGTCGGCTCCTTCACAACAGGGATCAACCGCCGCCGCCGCCGCCGGCGTGGATGCCACCGGCCGTCAGTGCTGCCGGATCGAGCAGCGTGCGCAGTTCGGCCTCCGACAGCCCACTGTCCTCCTTGGCCACGTCCAGCACCGGCCGCTGTTCCTTGTACGCACGCTTGGCGATCGCAGCGGCCTTTTCATAGCCGATGATCGGGTTCAGCGCGGTCACCAGGATCGGGTTGCGGCCCAGCGCTTCGCGCACGCGGTCTTCGCGCACCGTCAGCCCGGCGATCGCCGTGTCGGCCAGCAGGCGTGAGATGTTGGCCAGCAGACCAATGCCATCCAGCAGGTTGGCGGCAATCAACGGCAGCGTCACGTTCAACTGGAAGTTGCCGGTCTGCCCGGCGACGGTGATCGCGGTGTGGTGACCGATCACCTGCGCGCACACCATCACCGTCGCTTCGGGAATCACCGGATTGACCTTGCCCGGCATGATCGAGCTGCCCGGCTGCAGCGCCGGCAGTTCGATCTCGCCCAGCCCGGCCAGCGGACCGGCATTCATCCAGCGCAGATCGTTGGCGATCTTGATCATCGCCACCGCCAGCGCATTGAGCTGACCGGACAGTTCCACCGCATCGTCCTGCGCGGCCAGGCCTTCGAACTTGTTCTCGGCGCTGTCGAACTTGACCCCGGTCTGCTGCTTGAGCGCCTTGGCCACGCGTTCGCCGAAGCGCGGGTCGGCGTTGATGCCGGTGCCGATCGCCGTGCCGCCCAGCGGCAGCCGGCGCAGCCGCTTGAGGCTGTCCTCGATGCGCGCCTGCGCCGAGGCAAGCTGTGCCGACCACGCGCCAAACTCCTGCTCGAAGGTCAGCGGCATGGCATCCATCAGGTGGGTGCGGCCGGTCTTGACCACCTTGCGCAGGCTGCGGCCTTTCCTGTCGATGGTCTTGCGCAGGTGCACCAGCGCCGGCAGCAGCTGCTCGTGCACGCCGAGCAGCGCCGACACGCGCAGCGCGGTGGGAATCACGTCATTGGAGCTCTGGCCCTGGTTGACGTGGTCGTTGGGGTGCACCGCGACTTTGCCGGCCTTGCCCGCGCGGTTGGCGAGCGTGGCGATGACCTCATTGGCATTCATGTTCGACGACGTGCCCGACCCGGTCTGGTAGACGTCGATCGGGAAGTGCGCATCATGGCGGCCGTCGGCGACATCGGCCGCCGCGAGCTCGATGGCCTTGGCGATGTTCTTCGGCAGATGGCCCAGCTCGGCATTCACCGACGCGGCCGCGCCCTTGATCAGCCCCAGCGCGCGGATGAACCCGCGCGGCATGCGCTGGCCGGACACCGGGAAATTGTTCACTGCACGCTGCGTCTGCGCGCCCCACAACGCATCGGCGGGCACCTGCAGCTCACCCATGCTGTCGTGTTCGATCCTGAAACCCTTGCTCATTGCATGACTCCGCGATTCTTTCAGTGTGGAAAGGGAATGGCGGCTGGCAACGGGCCCGATTCCCTGGCTGGCGGCTCTGCGCACGATACTCCGATGCCGCGATGAAACCCAAGCGCGCCACTCATCGGCTAGACTCGGAATCCACGTCCATTCAGAAAGCACTCCGCCCCGATGGGTGACGACCCCGACAGTAGTTCCGGGCGTGCCGACGCGCACGCACCGCTGCCCGCGCCGCGCGCCGGCCTGTGCACCGCCATGCCGATGACGACGCCATCGCGGGGCCGACCATGATCGGCAATCTGCTCCTTCTGCTGCTGGCCTTCGGCCTGGTGCTGCTCAACGGCTTCTTCGTTGCCGCCGAGTTCGCCCTGGTCAAACTACGCCATACCCAGGCGGTGGGCCTGGCCGCACAGCACGGTTGGCGCGGCCGCCTGCTGCTCAACGTGCATTCGCACCTGGACGCCTATCTGTCGGCCTGCCAGCTCGGCATCACCCTGTCCTCGCTGGGCCTGGGCTGGGTGGGCGAGCCTGCGTTCGCGCACCTGCTCCAGCCGCTGTTCGACGCGGTGGGCATGAGCGCGGATGCCTCGCGCCTGACCGCCTTCATCATCGCCTTCAGCGTGATTTCGTTCCTGCACATTGTGCTCGGCGAATTGGCGCCCAAGTCGATGGCGATCCGCCGCCCCGACCGCATGTCGCTGTGGACCGCCGCCCCGCTCTACCTGTTCTACTGGGCGATGTACCCGGCGATCTGGCTGCTCAACAACAGCGCCAATGCCCTGCTGCGACTGGCCGGCTGGGGCGACGTCGAACACACCTCGCACCGCTATTCGCGCGAGGAGCTGAAGCTGATCGTCGGCCGCCAGCAGCCGACCGGCGATGCACCGGACCACGACCTGACGCTGATGAGCCACGCGCTGGAACTGCCCGAGCTGGTGGCGGGCGACCTGATGCGCTCGCGCGACCACCTGCGCGCGTTCCGCGATGGTATGGGCCTGGACGAGGTGATGGCCGAATTCGCCGAGAGCCGCTACAGCCGCTATCCGTGGTTCGACCGCGATGGCGAGGAGGTGCTGGGCATCCTGCACATGAAGGACCTGCTGGTGGAGATCGCGCGTGGCAAGCCGACCGGCGATCTGCGCCCCCTGCTGCGCCCTGCCAACCTGATCGCCCTGGAAACCCCGGTGCCGCTGGTGCTGGAGCGTTTCCGCACCGGCACCACCCATCTGGCGCTGTGCGTGGAGGAGCATGGCCGCATCCTGGGCTACTTCACCCTGGAAGACCTGCTCGAAGTGGTGGTCGGCGACATCGAGGACGAGCACCCGCACATCGTCAAGGACGCGCCCACCCGTGGCGCGGACGGCACCCTGCTGGTGGCCGGCTCGACCTCGATCTTCCGCCTGGAACGGCTGCTGGGCCATGACCTGGACGCCCCCGAGCACCTGAATTCGGTTGGCGGGCTGATCGTCCACCAGTTGCAGCGCCTGCCCGAGGAGGGCGATCAGCTGCAGATCGACGGCCACACCATCACGGTCAAGCGCATGGCGGGGCACCGCATCCAGGCAGTGACCGTACGGATGGCAGCCGAACCCGCCGGAACCGCCGGGGCAGCGTAGAATGACGGCCCCCGTCGTCATCGCCCTGCCCCTGCCATGTCCGAATTCGCCCTGCTCGCCCTGTCCCCGCTCGATGGCCGCTACGCCGGCAAGGTCGATGCGCTGCGCCCGATCTTCTCCGAATACGGCCTGATCAAGGCCCGCGTGAAGGTCGAAGTGGAATGGCTGCTGGCCCTGGCCAACGAACCGGGCATCGCCGAGCTGGCGCCCTTCTCCGCCGCCGCTGCGGCGCGCCTGCGCGCCCTGGCCGATGATTTCGCCCCGGCCCACGCCGCGCGGGTGAAAGAGATCGAACGCACCACCAACCATGACGTCAAGGCGGTGGAGTACTTCATCAAGGAACAGCTCAAGGCCGACGCCGAGCTGGGCCCGGCGCTGGAATTCGTGCATTTCGCCTGCACCAGCGAAGACATCAACAACCTCAGCTATGGCCTGATGCTCGAACAGGCCCGCCGCGAGGTGCTGCTGCCGTCGCTGGACGGCATCGCCGCCACCCTGCGCGCCCTCGCCCACGCCCAGGCCGCCCAGCCGATGCTGTCGCGCACCCACGGCCAGACCGCCTCGCCGACCACCCTGGGCAAGGAAGTGGCCAATGTCGTCGCCCGCCTGGAGCGCCAGCGCCGCCAGATCGCCGCGGTCGAACTGACCGGCAAGATCAACGGCGCCGTGGGCAACTACAACGCCCACGTCATCGCCTACCCGGACGTGGACTGGCCGGCCTTCGCCCAGCGCTTCGTCGAAAGCCTCGGCCTGGTGTTCAACCCGTACACCACCCAGATCGAGCCGCACGACAACGTCGCCGAGATCGGCGATGCCGCGCGCCGCGCCAACATCATCCTGATCGACCTGGCGCGCGACGTCTGGGGCTACATCTCGCTGGGCTACTTCAAGCAGAAGCTCAAGGAAGGCGAAGTCGGCTCCTCGACCATGCCGCACAAGGTCAACCCGATCGACTTCGAAAACGCCGAAGGCAACTTCGGCATCGCCAATGCCCTGTTCGAGCATTTCAGCGCCAAGCTGCCGATCAGCCGCTGGCAGCGCGACCTGACCGACTCCACCGTGCTGCGTGCGGTCGGCACCGCCTTCGGCCACACCCAGGTCGCCCTGGACTCGCTGGCCAAGGGCTTGGGCAAGCTGACCGTGAACCCCGAACGCCTGGATGCCGACCTGGACGCCTCGTGGGAAGTCCTGGCCGAGGCCGTGCAGACCGTGATGCGCCGCTACGGCCTGCCCAACCCCTACGAGCAGCTCAAGGCCCTCACCCGCGGCCAGGGCATCACCCCGGACTCGATGAAGGCCTTCGTGGAATCGCTGGACCTGCCCGACGACGCCAAGCAGAGCCTGCGCGCACTGACCCCGGGCGGCTACGTCGGCCTGGCGGCGGAGCTTGCCAAGGCAGTCTGATTCCGCCGTTTCATCGCCTGTAACCCAGCAGGGCATCGGAGTTTCCGGTGCCCTTCTTTTTTGCGCGAACAGCCTTTCGCTGATGGGGTACAGGTTCAGGGCCGGCGGGTAGGGAAGATCAAAAAACAACTGCCGGGCCGTGCAGTGTGCGGCTCTCACCCGCCGCCGTCCCCCACGTCGCAACGAGGCGCCAATGCTCTGCGCGTGCCGACGACTGCCACCCGGCCCCGCCCCGGCTCGCAGCACGCAACGCGCCGGCGGTACGCGACATCCCACCGCAGGTGCACATCCCGCCCAACCAGCGGACAATAGCCGTGCCGGCGCGCGTGACCCGCTGCGCCCCCTCATTCCGTCTAGACGCTCCAAGGATTCCCGCATGGCCGCCCGCAAGACCAAGACCCCCGTCATCGAAATCCAGGCCCGCCCCGGCCTCCCGCTGGGCATGCCCGCCGCCACCTTCCTGCGCGACTACTGGCAGAAGCGCCCCCTGCTGATCCGAGGCGCTTTCCCTGACTTCCAGACCCCCGTGCAGCCGGAAGATCTGGCCGGCCTGGCCTGCGAAGAAGGCGCCCTGGCCCGCCTGATCAGCCATGACCGCGCCACCGACGGCTGGACCGTGCGCACTGGCCCGTTCCAGGAAGAAGAATTCCCCGGCATGCCCGACCATGACTGGACGCTGCTGGTGCAGGACGTCGACAAGTGGGACCCGGACGTGCGCGCCCTGGTCGGCCACTTCGACTTCCTGCCGCGCTGGCGCATGGACGATGTGATGATCAGCTTCGCCGCCACCGGTGGCTCGGTCGGCGCCCACGTCGACCAGTACGACGTGTTCCTGCTGCAGGGCTACGGCCACCGCCGCTGGCAGATCGACGCCAGCGAATCGATCAAGGGCAAGCGCCCGCCGCTGGATTTCCGCGACGACGTCGAACTGAAGCTGCTGCGCCGCTTCAAGCCGACCCACGACTGGGTGCTGGCCCCGGGCGACATGCTGTACCTGCCGCCGAACGTCCCGCACAACGGCGTTGCCGAAGACCCCTGCCTGACCTTCTCCTTCGGCATGCGCGCCCCGGCCTCGGCCGAACTGATCAGCGACTACCTCGACACCCTGATCATGGATGCCGATGAGTCCATCCGGTACCAGGACCCGGACCTGAAGGTGCCCGAAGACCCGAACGAAATCGACGTGGTCGCCATGAACCGCGTGGTTGCCGCGCTCAATGCCATCCGCATGAACGACCCGGACAAGCTCGGCGACTGGTTCGGCCGCTTCATCACCACCTACCGCGCCGCCGGCGAAGTGATGGCGCACGGCGAACCGGTGCCGCCCGAAGAGGTCGCTGCCGCCCTCGGCGCTGGCCTGGCGCTGCAGCGCCACCCCTGGTCGCGCATGGCCTGGCGGCGCGCCAAGCGCGGTGCCAGCCTGTACTGCAGCGGCCTGGAGTTCGCGCTGTCGGTGAAGGATGCCCAGCTGCTGGCCGCCACCGAACTGCTCGGCGCACCGCTGTACCAGAAGCTCTCGGCCAAGGGCCGCGATGCCGTCCACGCGCTGCTGGCCGGCGGCCATTACCAGCTGCTCGACCCGAACGCCTTCGATGACGAGGACGAGGACGCGTACGACGACGAGGACCAGGGCGATGCCATTGCCGGGTACGCCATCCTCGACGCCAGCGACACCGTCGAGGTGGTCGAGGTCGAGGACGTCCGCGCCGATGTCCACGAAGTCACCATCCACGACGATGGCATCGAAGTGATCGTCGATTTCGACGACAGCGACGGCGAGGACGACGCCAGCCCCGCAGACGGCACCCCGCGCCGCTGAACATGGCCGGCCCCGCCTTCCAGGTCGAGGAGGTCCCCTACCCGGCGCAGCATGCCGCGCTGCACCGGGTGCGCCAGCGCGTGTTCGTCGACGAACAGGGGGTTCCCGCCACGCTGGAGGTCGATGCGCTGGACCCGCTCAGTGTGCATGTGCTGGCCCGCGACAGCGGGGGCCAGCCGATCGGCGCCGGCCGGCTGACCCCGGACGGCCGCGTCGGGCGCATGGCCGTGCTGGCCGGCTGGCGCGGCCGTGGCGTCGGCGAGGCCGTGCTGCTGGCTCTGGTCGCGGCAGCCCGGGCAAGGGGCTGGCGCGAGATTGCCCTGCACGCCCAGCTGCCGGCCCGCGCCTTCTACGCCCGTCAGGGCTTCCTGCCGGACGGGGACCTGTTCGAGGAGGCCGGCATCGCCCATCAGCACATGCGCCGCGTGCTGGACGGGGCGGCCACCATCACCACCTTCGACGAGGCCGTGGCCATCACCACCGCGCTGGTCCATCGCGCCCGGCGCCACCTGTGGATCCACAGCCGCCAGCTCGACCCGGGCCTGCTCGATGCCGCCCCGGTGATGGCGGCACTGCGCCGATTCGCCACCGCCCGCCACGACAAGCAGGCCTGCCTGATCGTGCATGACGCCACGGCCATCGCCCAGGGCGGCTCCCCTCTGCCGGGGCTGCTGCAGCGGCTGCCCAGCGTGTTCCGGGTCCGCCAGGTAGCGGACCCGGTGGACCGCGCCGTGGCCTCGGCCTGTCTGGTCAATGACAGCGGGGACTACTACTTTCGTCTTGCCGGCCATCGCGTCGACGGCGAAGCCGGGCTCGACCAGCCTGCACGTTCGCGACCGTTGCAGGACGGTTTGCAGCGCGTATGGGAACGTTCGCGTGAATGCACGGAACTGCGGGCGCTCGGCCTGTAGCTCACGCCGCGTGCCCGAACCTGTCTGGGAATGACACCGCAGCACCGCTGCGCGGCCCCCCGGCGCCCCTTCCTGTCCCGATGGGGGTACAATTTGGGGAGTTAGATACCGCCCGCGCAGGGCTATTCACTTTTCCTGCCGGTTCTCACCGAAGCCTTACCCCACAAGCGAATCCGACCCTCCATCGTGGACAATCTACTGAAGCAGTTTGCGCAGTCTTCGCAGCTCGCCGGCGGCAACGCCTCCTATATCGAGGATCTGTACGAGCAGTACCTCGTTTCTCCGGACAGTGTCGATCCCAAATGGAAGACCTACTTCGACGGCTTCAAGGGCCGCGAAGCCGGTGACATTCCGCACTCGGCCGTCATCGCCCATATCACCGAAGCCGCCAAGAACGCTGGCAACAGCGCCACGGCCACCGGTGCCGGCGACGAGCGCGAGCGCAATGTCGGCCGTCTGATCACCGCCTACCGTTCGCGTGGCCACCTCGGTGCCCGCCTGGACCCGCTGGGCCTGACCCCGCCGACCAACCCGCCGGACCTGGGGCTGCCGTTCCACAGCCTGTCCGAGAGCGACCTGGGCAGCGAGTTCAGCACCGGCGGCATCGCCGGCCAGCCGCGCATGAAGCTGCGCGACCTGCTTGAGCGCCTCCAGAAGACCTACACCGGGTCGATCGGTGCGGAGTTCATGCACATCTCCGAGGTCGAACAGCGCCAGTGGCTGTACCAGCGCCTGGAATCGGCCGGTGGCAACTACAACCTGGATGCCGAGACGCAGCGTCGCACGCTGGAGCGGCTCACCGCGGCCGAAGGCCTCGAGCGCTACCTGCATACCAAGTACGTCGGCCAGAAGCGCTTCTCGCTGGAAGGCGGCGATGCCCTGATCCCGATGATGGACACCATCATCCGTGACGCCGGCAAGGATGGCGTCAAGGACGTGGTGATCGGCATGGCCCACCGCGGCCGTCTGAACGTGCTGGTCAACACGCTGGGTAAGAGCCCGCGCAAGCTGTTTGACGAATTCGAAGGCAAGTTCGATCACGACGAGCACGCCTCGGCGGGTGACGTGAAGTACCACATGGGCTTCTCGGCCGACGTGTCCACCCCGGGCGGCGCCGTCCACCTGGCGCTGGCGTTCAATCCGTCGCACCTGGAAATCGCCGACCCGGTCGTGGCCGGCAGCGTGCGCTCGCGCCAGGAACGTCGCGGCGACACTGCCCGCAAGCAGGTCATGCCGATCCTGATCCACGGCGACGCGGCCTTCTCCGGCCAGGGCGTGGTCATGGAACTGTTCCAGATGTCCCAGGCCCGCGGCTTCGCCGTCGGTGGCACGGTGCACATCGTGGTCAACAACCAGGTCGGTTTCACCACCTCCAACCCGCTGGATACGCGTTCCACGCGCTATGCCACCGACGTGGCCAAGATGATCGCCGCCCCGGTGCTGCACGTGAACGGCGACGATCCCGAAGCGGTGGTGTTCGCGGCCCAGCTCGCCTTCGAGTTCCGCCAGAAGTTCGCCAAGGACGTGGTCATCGATCTGATGTGCTACCGCCGTTGGGGCCACAACGAGGCCGACGAACCGGCGATCACCCAGCCGCTGATGTACCAGGTGATCCGCAAGCACCAGACCACCCGCGAGCTGTACGCCGCCAAGCTGGAAGCCGCGGGCGTGATCCCGGCCGACGGCGGCAAGGCGCTGGTCGATGCGTACCGCAACAAGCTCGACGCCGGTGAAGTCACCACCGAGCTGGCCGCGGTCGAGAAGACCCCGGCCACCAGCCGCATGTACGTGGACTGGCCGAAGCTGCTGGCCGGCAAGCTGTCCGATCCGGTCTCCACCGCCGTGGGCATCGACAAGCTCAAGCAGCTCGCGCAGCTGATCAACACCGTGCCGGAAGGCGTGGAACTGCACTCGCGCGTGGCCAAGGTCTATGACGACCGCCGCAGGATGGCCGCCGGCGAAATCCCGGGCGACTGGGGCTTTGCCGAGAACCTGGCCTATGCCACCGTGCTGGACGAGGGCAACAGCCTGCGCCTGGTCGGCCAGGACGTGGGCCGCGGTACGTTCACCCACCGCCACGCGATCCTGCACGACCAGAAGACCGACAACTACTACCTGCCGCTGCGCCAGCTGGTCGAGTCGCCGGAACGGGCCACCATCATCGATTCGCTGCTCAGCGAAGAAGCGGTGATGGCCTATGAGTACGGCTTCTCCACCACCGATCCGAACACGCTGTGCATCTGGGAAGGCCAGTTCGGCGACTTCGCCAACGGCGCCCAGGTCGTGATCGACCAGTTCATCGCTGCCGGCGAAGCCAAGTGGGGCCGCATCAGTGGCCTGACCCTGCTGCTGCCGCACGGTTACGAAGGCCAGGGTCCGGAGCACAGCTCCGCCCGCCTGGAGCGTTTCCTGCAGCTGTGTGCGCTGGAAAACATGCTGGTATGCGTGCCGTCGACCCCGGCGCAGGCGTACCACATGCTGCGCCGTCAGATGCGCATGACCACCCGCAAGCCGCTGGTGGTGATGTCGCCCAAGTCGCTGCTGCGCCACAAGCTGGCCGTGTCGACCCTGGACGAGCTGGCCAACGGCGAATTCCAGCACCTGATCGGCGACACCACCGCGAACGCCAAGCAGGTCAAGCGCGTGGTGCTGTGCTCGGGCAAGGTCTACTACGACCTGCTGGAAGACCAGACCAAGCGCGGCCAGGACGATGTGGCCATCATCCGCGTCGAACAGCTGTATCCGTTCCCGCGCGTGGCCCTGGCGGCAGAGCTGAAGAAGTACGGCAAGGCGGCCGATGTGGTGTGGTGTCAGGAAGAACCGCAGAACCAGGGTGCCTGGTACCAGATCCGCCACCACCTGCAGGCGTGCCTGGCCGATGGCCAGAGCATCCATTACGCAGGTCGCGCCCGTTCGGCATCGCCGGCCGCTGGACACATGGCTGACCACGTCATCGAGCAGCAGAAGCTGATCGCCGACGCGCTGGTCAACCCGTTCAACGACTCGGTCGCTGAATAACCTCCTCCCTCATTCTAGAAAAGACAAACCAGGAAGCTCCCGCATGGCCACCGAAGTCAAAGCCCCGGTACTGCCCGAATCCGTCGCCGACGGCACCATCGCCACCTGGCACAAGAAGGTCGGCGATGCCGTCAAGCGCGATGAAAACCTGCTTGATCTGGAAACCGACAAGGTCGTTCTGGAAGTGCCGTCGCCGGTCGATGGCGTGCTGAAGGAAATCAAGTTCGACGTCGGCGCTACCGTGACCTCCAGCCAGGTCGTGGCCATCATCGAAGAAGGTGCCGTGGCGGCTGCCCCGGCACCCGCCGCTGAAGAGAAGAAGGCCGCTGCCGCCCCGGCGGCTGCCGCGCCGGCCGCCGCCGCCGCTCCGGCTCCGGCTGCCAAGAGCGCCGCCGACGCCCTGCCCCCGGGCGCCCGTTTCACCGCCATCACCGAAGGCGTGAACCCGGCCGACGTGGACGGCACCGGCCGCCGCGGTGCGGTGACCAAGGAAGACATCGTCAACTTCGCCCGCAACGGCGGTGCCGGCAAGGCCGGTGGCGCAC
>NZ_JBMWDP010000042.1:0-32945 GCF_049545505.1 Stenotrophomonas sp. NPDC077421
AACAGTCGGGACCGGCATGGTCGCCATGCCCAGTGCCAGCCCTTTCAATCGAGGTGGCATCGGGATGATTCTCAGCACTGTGATGGGCGACGCAGTCTTCGTCGCCTTGCACCGCGGCAGCCACTTCGCTGGCCTGCGCTTCCATGGCCGGGTTCATACTGATCGACGCAAATGCCGACCACGCGCCGTTAAGCACGAGCATGACGATCAGGAGCAGTCGCAGTAGAAGTGAGGAGGCTGACACGGGCGACATTGTAAATCACTTTAGACAAGGCGCGTGTGTATCGGTCGTGAACAAAATCTCAAGTAGGCCTGAGATGCCGCCACTTGTCAGTCGCACTAGTCACGGCCACTGCAGCTCCCTCCAGGAGCGCCCAATGGGCGGGTTGAGGCGAAGGGTTGCCCATAGGGCTAGCGCTTGTTCGGTTTACTTCTCGGGTGTGGCCTCGATCAGCTTCACCAACTCCCGCTTCTGCTGCTTGCTTAGCGAGCCCCAGCGCAGGAGCAACTTGGCCAGCAGATCATCGTCGGTGTAAAGGAAGGCGGCGGGGATCCCCAACGCTTGGGCCAACCGCTTAGCAGTCTCCAGCTTGGGCTCGTGCTTGCCACGTTCGTACTGGTTGACTCGGGGGCTGGCCACGTAAGGATCCAGACCGGCCCGGATGCCCAACTCCTTCTGCGACAAACCCGTGTGCAGGCGGGCTTGTTGGAGGCGTCGAGCGAAGGTCGGTGTTGAGTCGACGGACAAAGTCACGCGCACCCCCCATGGAAACCCCATAAGGATGGCGGATGTGGGGTTAAGCCGAGATACGTGCAAAAATGCCCCCCAGAATTTTTTTTTCTTCCGTGAAATCATTTGGTTGCCGGATTTTTGTTGGTACCTGAACTGTCGGCGCGATCGGGCCGCAACTGCGCCAGCAACTGCTCCAAGGTGTCCTGGCGCACACCGGCACGCAACGCTTCGGCCTCGGCTTGTTCACGCCGTTCTCGCTCCTTGGCCAAGTCGGCGTGAGCATTGGCCAGCTTGACCCGTGCGCTCTCCAACGCTTGGGCGTCCTGGGTCCAGCGTGCCAGCAAGGCCTGGTACTCCGCAGCCGTAAGCCGCAGCGCGTCCAGCTCCTTCCGCTGGTCGTCCGCAGCTTGCCGCACCTGCGCCAGTTCCCTCTCTAGGCGGCTGTGGCGTTCCAGCCACTGCCCGTTGTCGCGGTTGAGCTGAACCAGTTCGTGGTTCTTGGCGGTCAGCGCCTCGTTGGCCTGGCGCAGCGCGACCTGCAGTTCCTGCACCTGGTGCTCGTGGCGGCGCTGTTCCTGTTCGCGTTGGTCCTTGACCGAGGTGCGGTAGTGCTCCAACGCCTCGCGAGCATGCTGGTGCTTCTGCTCCAGCGACTGGGCATGCGCCTCGTGCTCCGCCAGCCGCGCGGTCAGTCCCGCGATCCGTTCGCCGAGCTGCGCGACCTCGGTGACCCGTTCGGCCAAGGCCTGCTGGGCTGCGGCGTGGGTCGTCTTTTCTTCGCGTAAGGCAGTTTCAATGCGCTGAAGCTGCGCGCTCAGCGTGGACGCCTCCTGCTGGGTGCGTTCCAGCGCCTCGCTACGCTCCTGCAAGTGCGCTTCGAAGCGCTGCCGGGCCTCGGCGATTACAGCCTCGGCCTCCTCGTGTAGGCGACCGGCAAGCCGACCGACCAGGTCCTGTAGCGCGTCGCTGACCGCGACCTTGGCGCCAAGGCCTTACCCTTCATCTTCTTCCAGCTCCTTCAGGTAGCGGTGAATGGTTGTCTTGGAGCCGGTGTTGCCCAGCGCCACCCGCACCGCGTCCACCGACGGGTGTTTGCCCTGTGCCCGCAGCGCATCGCGGGCCTTCTGGATGTCGCTCTTGTACAAGCCGCCGCGTGCCATCGCACTCTCCGACTATTTCGTAATGTATTACATACCACGTAATTACATACCAATCAAGTTACACTACTCGCCGAGTACGGGTCGTATCTAAAGGCGGGATAATGTGGAATTATCCCGCGTAACCAGCGTTTCGGCCATTTCAAGTCGTCAAAACAGTACGAAACCGCCCAAGGCTGGCGATCCCTGGGTAGTATGGCCCAGAGCGGAAAGGAGGCCAGCCGGGGTGCAAGCAGGCGCCGCCACCGAACTCGTTGGCCATCAAAGGACTGTGCATGCCGATCGAACGTATCGTCATCGACAATTTCAAGTCGTTTCGCCATCTGGACCTGCCCCTCAACGCCCACATGAACCTGGTGGTGGGCGACAACGAGGTCGGTAAGTCCACCCTGCTGGAGGCCATCCACGTGGTGGTCACCGGGCAACTGCATGGGCGCAATCTCGCCTACGAGCTCACGCCCTACCTGTTCCACCAGCCCGCGGTGCAGGAATATCTGGCGACCCTTGCTGCAGGCACGCCGGCTTCGCCGCCACGGATCTCCATCGAAGCCTATCTGGGCGCAGATGTCGCGCTGGCGTCGTTGCGCGGCACCAACAACTCCCTGCGCTTGGATACCGCCGGCATCCGGCTGCTGGTCGAGCTCAACGACGACTACCGCGAGGAGTTCAACGCCTACCTGCAGCAGCACCAGGGTGCGGTCAGCCTGCCGGTGGAGTACTACACGGTGCGCTGGTATTCCTTCGCCAACAATGGCGTCACCGCTCGCAGCATTCCGTTCGATTCGACCATCATCGACACTCACGGCATCAAGACCTTGTCCGGTGCCGATCGCTATATCGCCGGCATCATCGATCAGGCACTGACGCCTGCGCAGCGCGTCTCGCTGTCGTTGAGCTTCCGCCGCATGCGGCAGAGTTTTTCCGAAGAGGCGGACGTGGCGGCCATCAATGCGTACCTGACCGAGCACACCGGGGACATCAGCCACCGGGCGCTGACGGTGGGTGTGGACACATCGCCGCGCTCAACATGGGAAACCAGCTTGTCACCTTACCTGGATGAGCTCCCGTTCACCCAGGCCGGCAAGGGTGAGCAAAGCGCGGTGAAGATGAAGCTGGCGATGCACGCGGCCGGCGCTGCCCACGTGCTGCTGATCGAGGAGCCGGAGAACCATCTGTCCTATTCCAGCATGACCCAGCTGATCGACAAGATTGCGGCCCTCTCCACCGCCCAGCAGGTGATCATCGCCACCCACAGCAGCTTCGTGTTGAATAAGCTGGGCGTGGACAACGTGATCCTGTTCAGCGCGCAGGGCCAGATGAAGCTGGACCAGCTGCCGAGCGATACCCATGACTATTTCATGAAGCTGCCGGGCCACGACACGCTGCGATTGATCCTGGCCAAGCAGGCGATCCTGGTGGAAGGCCCTTCCGACGAGCTGATCGTGCAGCGCGCCTACAGCGACCACCATGGCGTGGCGCCGATGGCTCGCGGCGTAGACATCATTTCGGTCAAGTCGCTGGCATTCAAGCGCTTCTTGCAGATTGCAGATCGGCTGAAAATCCAGGCCAAGGTGATCACCGACAATGATGGCGATATCGCCGTTGTGCAGGAGCGCTATGCCGAACACATCAACGCGATCTATTACGATTCCGACGAAAGCGCCCCATCGCTGGAAGAGCAGCTGATCAAAGCCAACTCGCTGGCCGAACTCAATACCGTGCTGGGCAAGACGTTTGCCGATGAGGTGGCGCTGCTCAAGTACATGAAGGGCCATAAGACCGATACGGCCCTGGCGATCTTCAACAGCCCGCACTCGATCAGGTTCCCGGACTATGTCCAGCGCGCCATCACCTAACCGGGTCCTGCTTTCGGCGGCCGGCTCGGGCAAGACCACCTTGCTGGTCCGGCAGGCCCTGGAGCGGCCTGGGCGTCGCATCGCGATTGTCACCTACACGCTGGAGAATCTAGAAGAGATCCGGCGCTCGTTTGAGGTCCACGCCGGTGCGGTCCCCGTGCATGTCACTTTGCACAGCTGGTATGGCTTCCTGCTGTGCCAGTGCATCCGCCCGTACCAGGCAGCGCTTTGCCCTGAGCCTCGCATCGAGACCATCCTGTTCGTAGAAGGTGTCACCAATAACAGGGCCCCACGCACCCAGGTGGCGCGCCACTACTTGGCAGGCAACCGGATGTATTCGGACCGGGCGGCCGATTTCGCTGTGCGCTGCGATGAGCTCACCCAAGGTCAGGTCATGGCACGCCTGGCGGCCATGTACGACGAGCTCTACATCGACGAAGTTCAGGACCTCGCCGGCTTTGATCTGGATCTGGTCGAGCGGCTGTTGAAGAGCGGCATTGCCATCACGTTGGTGGGTGATACGCGGCAGGCGACGTATGCCACCAACTATGCTCAAAGGCACAGCCAGTATCGTGGACCCAATCTGGCAGCGCTGTTTCAGATTTGGGAGGCGGACGGCTTATGCCAGCTGGATCACCGCCTCATCAGCCTTCGCTGCGTCCAGGCCCTGTGCGATATGGCGGACACGCTCTATCCGCAGATGCCGCGAACCCAATCAGGCAATGGCGAGGTCACCGGGCACGATGGCATCTACCTCGTCGCTCCAGCGGATGTTGAAGCGTACATGCAGGAGTTTGCGCCCACCGTGCTCCGGCATGACCGGCGGCAAGCGTGCGACGGACTACCGGCCGTGAACTTTGGGCAGTGCAAGGGCCGCACCTACAGCCGGGTCCTCATCTTTCCGAACGGCCCGCTGACACAGTACCTGCGCACGGCAGATGCAGCGCGTATCACCGCCCCACCAAAGTACTACGTGGCCTTCACCCGGGCGCGGCAAAGCGTGGCCTTTGTGTATGCCGGCGCGTGCGCGTTGCCGGGTTATCAGCTCTATGCGCCCGCCAACGCAGACGCATAGAGCCACGGGCGATCACATTTTCTTCAAGGGCGCCGCGGTGGGCTGTGGTGGCACCGGACCCGGGTCGTTGAAGCACAGCATGACCTGATCGATGTCAAATTGATCGGCCAGCACGCGGGCGATCACCGCATGCACCAGGTCCAGGTCGACCGAGGGCGCAGCGACGGTGATGGTGGCCGCGATCGCACGACCGCGCTCTTTGGCGGGGACTAGGCGCAGGTCATCCACCGCTTTCACGCCGGGGTCGGTAAACATCGCCGTACGCACTTGTTCCAGCTCGGCTTCATTCATGTTGGCGGTGACTCCAGGGAATGTGATTGTCAGGCGGGATAGGTCTGAATCTTGCAATCAAAAAACACCGGCCTTGCCAGCAAGGTTGGTAGGCGGGGGACAGGCTCCGGCCGATGACGACTGTCGCCAGCGACCGCTGCAACCCTGAGCGCGCATCTTTGAGGCTCCGGTGGGCTTCGGGCGCATTGAAACCAGAAGTCGCCACCACGGACCTACCTCGGGGTATTGCTTCCGGCCGGTAGAAGACCTCCACAAACGTGATCTCGATGCGCCACCTCTCACAGAGCGAGACTGACGACGGGTGGTCCCATCCGCCCTTGCGTCATATTTGTCCCGCTCGCAGTTGTCAAGAATTAGCCTCCATGATTTGGATTGGTTGATCGGATCCTATTTCCTGCGAGGCTTGGACCGAAGCCCCGGTGGTCTGCGTTGCTTAATAGGTTGCTTCAATCTCCACCGGCTCCATTCACTAGTAGATCCTTCAGCTATGAAGGTGACCAGAACCCACTTCAGTAAGGGAGAGAACCCCACCTCAGCATCACGAAGCAGGTTGGCCCAATACCTTCCGACTAGGAAGGAGAATAGACTCATGGCAGTGACAGACGATGCGAACCACGGCCAACTGATGTCACTGACGTTCGCTTGGATGCCTTTCTTGTACATGTAAACTGCAAACACCAGAGCAGCGCACTGCATCGAGATCACAACCGCGGTCGGCGTCGCCCGGGCTCTGTGGAGGGCGGCGGCGAAGAGAGTCTCCGCAAACGAGAAGCCGATCAGCAATAGAGCTGCACTCAGCATCGCTGGACCGAACTCCGCAATTCCGGCGAGTGACAGCACGATTGGAAGGAATGCAAAGGGGAGTGGCTCCAAGCAGAGGGTTGGATAGAATTTCACGAACAGTGGCCATCTCTTTACCGCGACCAGAATGATGTCTTGCATCATCGCAACTACCAATGCAGCAGCCGCACTCGTTAGCGCAATCGACACCGGTATCCAAAACATCATCTCTTCTGATGCCGGCGCGAAGGGCACCATGGCCGCTGCGCCCCAAATCGCTGCGGCCAAGAACGCGCCAATTGGGAGTGCGGCTGGCTTCCACATGGTCATACTCTGATCAGAATACGTGGCCAAATAGTCAGGCGCTCAAGGTCTGCACTGACGGCTCTGCAGCCATGTCTACGCCTCACCGTCATAGGGCCTCCCTTCCCCGGGGGGGGGGCATAGGCCTTGATGGCGGTATCAGTCGATACCCAACCCGCGGCAGCGTCTGGATCATCTTTTCCTCAAACGGACCATCAATGCTTCGCCGCAGGCTGGACATCTGTGATCGCAGAAGATCCCCGTCGGGCAGGTCGTCACCCCAGAGAGTGTGCTCAAGCTGCCGCCTGGTCACAGCGGCAGGACTTGCCCGCATCAGCGCTTCAAGGAGCTTCCTGCAAGCTGGGTACAGATGCAGTCGTTTTCCAGCCCGTGTGGCCTCCAACGTTCTCAGGTCCAACGTGAGCTCTCCGATCAGCAGCCGCCTCCTTGTTACGCGTCCCTCCGTACGGGAAACCAACGCCTCTAGGCGAACTTCGAGCTCCGGGAGCTCAAAAGGCTTGGTCACATAGTCATCTGCACCGGAGCGGAAAGCGATGATTTTGTCCGAGAGCGCAACCTTTGCAGCCAACATCACAACAGGAACTGAAACACCGTGATTCAACCGCAGCCTTCTCAGAACCTCCGGGCCTTCCATGCGAGGAAGCATCCAATCAAGAATGACTGCGTCGTAACCATTGGACGCCGCAAAGTGAAGGCCGGCGATGCCGTCCCCGATGGTATCAAGCTGATGCCCTCGGGCCTCGAAGTAGGCCAGAATCTTCAAAGCGACTTCTCGATCGCGCTCAATCACTAGAATTCGCATGTCACGACTGACGGAAGCCAAGGAGCCTCAGCGCATTGAATACAACCAACAAGGTTGAACCTTCATGCACTGCCACAGCCGGTCCAATGCCAAGACCTAGGATGGTCGCAGGAACCAACAACGCTACGACGCCCAGGCTCACATACACGTTCTGACGGATCACCCGTTTCGTGCGTCGACTAAGCGCTACAGAGAATGCAACCTGTCTCAAATCCTCAGACATAAGCGCGACGTCGGCAGTCTCCAGCGCTACGTCCGAAGAGGCGGCACCCATTGCAATTCCGACGCTGGCACTAGCCATTGCGGGTGCGTCATTCACACCGTCGCCGACCATTGCCACTCGCTCCGTCTCCTTCAACTGACGTATTGCCTTCACCTTGTCGTCAGGCATGAGATTTCCCCATGCCTCGTTTAGACCCACGTCCGTTGCCACGGCTTGAGCTACAGTCTGGTGGTCGCCAGAGATCATGATCATTCGTTGGATGCCCAAGCGCCTTAGCTTGTCCAGGGCTTCACGCGCCTCTGGCCGGGGCGTATCCATAAGGCCGATGACACCTAGGTCGCGATCACCTAGGCGAACGGCCATCGTGGTTCTGCCGGCGTTACGGAGCTCCTCAATGGCAGACTCCGCACCCGCGGATAGAGCGCCAATGCCGTCGTTACCGAACATTTCTGCCTTTCCTATCCACACGTCAATGCCGTTCACCTTCGCCTGAACGCCTCTTCCAGCGAAGTTAGCGAGGTCTGTCGCTACCATGACCGGTCCATCGCCCAGGCGAGTATTACCATCTCGAACGATAGCTGCGGCCAAAGGGTGGTCACTTAAAGCCTCGACGGCGACGGCAACGTGAAGCAGTTCCTGCTCTGTCGTTCCCTGCATCACTTTGATGTCGGTAATTCGCGGCTTGCCTTCAGTGAGCGTTCCAGTCTTGTCGAACGCGATGGCGCGGATCATTCCTAGCTCTTCGAGTGGCGCCCCACCTTTGATGAGCACACCACCACGTGCCGCTCTTGCGATGCCCGCCAGAACAGCACTTGGCGTGGCTATGGCCAGTGCACAGGGGCTCGCTGCCACCAAAACTGCCATAGCACGATAGAAGCTGTCACGGAATGGCTCATCAACCACAACCCAGGAGAAAAGGAGGAGCACAGCCAGAATCAACACCGCGGGAACGAATACTCTCTCGAACTTGTCCGTGAAGCGCTGCGTGGGCGACTTCCTAGTCTCAGCCTCACTTACCATCTTGACGACGCGGGCCAGTGCCGATTCGCCTGATCGACGCGTGACTTCAACCTCCAGGGCGCCGGAGCCATTGATAGTGCCGGCGAAAACACGTGACTCCATTACCACCGAATCAGGTCGATCCCGTGCTAGAGCAGCGTCATTGACTGCCAGCTTATCAACCGGGATGCTTTCCCCGGTGACAGGGGCTTGGTCAACGCTGCTAGCCCCTTTGATAACGAATCCGTCCGCCGGCATCCGGTCATTGGGACGTACGACCACCACATCTCCAGGTATCAACGATTCAACCTGGACTTCCACGACCTGCCCATTCCTCAGCACCCTGGCAGTTTCTGGGGCAAGCTTGGCGAGAGCTTCTATCGCACGTTTAGCCCGGCCCATCGCGTAGTGTTCAAGGGCGTGACCGAGACTGAAGAGGAACAGAAGCAAGGCGCCTTCGGCCCATGCGCCGAGCGCGGCTGCGCCTGCCGCTGCAACCAGCATCAGCGTATCGATCTCAAAGCGCTTCAGCTTGATGTTCCCGATCGCCTCGCCAAGCGTGAACCAGCCGCCAAAGACGTAGGCTGCTACGTAAAACGCTGTGGGGATCCAGGGCGTTTGGGTCAACCCAAGCTTTTCAATCGCAAATCCCACGATCAGGAGCAGGCCGCAAGCAAGTGAGAAGATCAGCTCACTATTGCCACCTAGCGTGCCCCCGTGGGAATGACCGGGGTCCTGTCGGTCCTTGTGATCGTGTCCTTCGTGCTGATCCTTCAAATCTCCCCTCGGACTCGGTGGCTCTTGCGCTACACCCAGCGCCTCAAGCTTCGCTCTCAGCTCCGCCTCGCCTGTCTTGGCTCTCTCGTACTCGATGCTTATGCCACCAGCTGGGCTGGTGGTGGCTTCAATGACGCCTGGTACGGCCTGCACTTGCGCCGCAATTGTCCTTGCCTTTCGTGCGTGAACGGCCGAACCAAGCTCCAAGAAAAGGTGGCCATACCGATCACCCAACTCAATGCCCACGGATGCCGCCACCTCTCGCACTCGCTGAAGCGAGACGATCTCGGGGTCGTAATGAATGCAGAGCGTTCCGAGAGCTTCGTCGCTACCCTCGCGAATGTGCACGCGCGATACTCCCTCCATGTCCTGAAGACCAGCGACCAGCCTCTGGACGCAGCTGTCGTCCCGAGAGACACCTGGGAGTATTACTGGCAGTTCGAGTTCTGTGGTCAGGTTCATTTGTTCCCTCCAACGTCATAAAAATGGAACGGGAAGTCCGGCAGGCAGATGCTCTGCCGGGCCCAAACACTCCATCATTCAGTGGACAGTTTCCGGTTGCCCTTTCGGGCCTGCCTTGGCCAAGCGCCCCGCAAATGTCGGCAGCACAAGAAGTGTCAGTACTGTTGCGGTCAACAGGCCGCCAATGACCACCGTGGCGAGAGGCTTCTGCACCTCAGCACCAGATCCACTCGCAATAGCCATTGGAATGAAGCCAACGATCGCCACCAGCGCGGTGGTCACCACCGCGCGAATTCGGCTGCCGGCACCGTTCATTGCAGCGATCAATGGACTGTCACCTGCATCAAGCCTCTCTCTGATGGCTTGCATGAGCACCAATCCATTCAGGGTCGCAACACCCGATACCGCGATGAATCCGACGGCGGCAGATACCGAGAACGGCATACCACGCACCAGCAACGCGAGAATTCCGCCAACCAGGGCCAGTGGGACGCAGGTGAACACCAGGCCCGCCTCCTTTGCGCTGCCCAATGCCATGAACAGCAGGCTGCCGATCAATAGGAAGACAATCGGAACAACTGTCATGAGTCGCTTTTCAGCCCGCTGCAAGTTCTCGAACTGACCTCCCCACGTCATGTGGGCGCCCGGCGGAAGCTGTACGTCCTTCACCGCCGCCTGGGCCTCTCCAACAAACCCGCCCAAGTCACGACCGCGAACATTTGCCTGCACCACCACACGACGGCTTCCATTGTTTCGACTGATCTGGTTCGGCCCCTCGCTGATCTCAATGCGTGCGACAGAGGAGAGCGGCACGATGCCCCCAGTTGGAGTTGCAATCGGCAGTGACGCGAGCTGATCGGGGTCATTGCGTGCATCGTCGCCGAGGCGCACAACAACATCGAACCGGCGGTCGCCCTCGAAGATCTTGCCTGCCGCAGCGCCGCCAATACCGGTTGAAAGCGCGTCGCTCACGTCCGCTGCCGTGAGGCCATACTGCGCAGCTGCAAGATGATCGATTGCCACATTGAGCGTGGGCAGGCCGGAAATCTGTTCAACACGGACATCCGCTGAGCCCTGGACATTCCTCAGCTTCAGCGCGACCTGATCGGCAACAGCTTGCAGTTGCTCGAAGTTGTCGCCGTAGATCATGACGGCCAGGTCCGTACGCACGCCTGAGATCAGCTCATTGAAGCGCAGCTCGATGGGCTGGCTGAATTCAAAGCTGTTGCCTATCTGCGAGGCGGCGATCTTCTCAAACCTTGCAATCAGATCCTCCTTGCTCAGGGAAGAGTCTGGCCACTCCTTTCTCGGTTTAAGTACGATCACACTGTCGGAGATGTTGGTCGGCATGGGGTCGATAGCTGCTTCTGCAGTACCGGTCCGCGAGAAGACCGTCACAACCTCTGGTTCAGCAGCAATGGCCTTCTCCAGCGCCAATTGCATAGCCAACGATTGCTCAAGCGACGTAGATGGCACACGCAACGCTTGCATAGCGAGATTTCCCTCATCAAGCGTTGGCATGAACTCTCGACCCAGCATCGTAAAGCCGACCACGCCCATTGCGAGCATCACGAGGGCGCCAGCGAACACTGCCTTGGGCCTACGAATCGCCGCTTGGATCACCGGTTCGATGCGGCCGCGCAGGACGCGGATGATGGCTGTCTCATGTTCTTCGTCCTGGTCGCCCTCGTGTCCTTCCTTCTTCGCGTGGAGCTTGGGCTCCCTGACCAGCAGGGCAGCCATCGCCGGTACGAAGGTAAAGGAGAAGATGAATGCGCCAACGAGGGCGAGCATGAAGGTGGCGGCCATCGGGTGGAACGTCTTGCCTTCCACACCTTCCAAGGTAAGGATCGGTGCGAACACCAACAGGATGATCACCTGACCGAAGGCTGCAGGACGCGCCATCTTCCTCGCCGAGTCGGCGGCTACACGCAGTCGCTCCATGGCATTGAGGGGTCGGCCAAGTTCGGCACGCCGCTTGCCAAGCATCAGCAGGGTGGACTCGATCACAATTACCGCGCCATCTACAAGGATTCCGAAGTCCAGCGCACCCAAGCTCATCAGGTTGCCGCTGATACCGAACTTGTTCATGCCGATAACAGCGAACAGGAACGACAGCGGAATGACCAATGCGGTGATGGCTGCCGCACGCAGGTTGCCCAGGAGCAGGAACAGCACAACTACGACCAGCAGGGCACCTTCGGTCAGGTTCTTGGCGACAGTCTTGACAGTGGAGTTAACCAGCACACTACGGTCCAGCACTGGCTCTGCGAAGATATCGGCGGGCAGAGATTCATTGACCTGTGCCAGGCGCTCAGCTGCAGCTTGAGCGACGGTGCGGCTGTTGCCGCCGGCGATCATGAGCGCCGTGCCCAGTACCGCCTCATGACCATTTCGGCTAGCTGCACCAAGCCGTGGGGCGCGCCCCATACCGACCTCGGCAACATCGGCCACCCGGATGACCACACCGTCCTTGGTGGCAACGGGCGACTGAGCCAAGTCGTCGGTCGTAAGGGCAAGGCCGTCGGCCCGAACGACCAGGCCTTCGCCCGCACGCTGGACGAATCCGGCGCCAGCCTGGACGTTGGAGCGTTCCAGTGCTTGGACCAGATCGGCCAGACCCAAGTTGTATGCCGCCAGTCGAGCGCTGTCGGGGTAGATGCCGTATTCCTTGACGTACCCACCCACCGTATCAACACCGGCCAGGCCGGGGCTGGAGCGCATCTGTGGTGCGATGATCCAGTCCTGGACAGTACGCAGGTACGTTGCGCGCTCCTGGGCGGTTCCAAGACGATCGCCCTCTGGTGTCAGGTAGACCTCACCCTCTTGCCAGCCAGCCTGGCCGGGCTTGGCCAGCTTCTTGGGGTCGAATGGCTTGAAGTCCACCGTCCACATGAGAACCTCGCCCAGCCCGGTTGTAACCGGGGAGAGCATGGGGGACACGCCCTCGGGCAGATCTCCGGCAGCCTCCCGCATCCGCTCTGCCACCTGCTGGCGGGCGAAATAGATGTCGGTCTGATCAGTGAAGATCGCGGTGACCTGAGAGAAGCCATTGCGTGATAGGGAGCGAGTGGTGTTCAGACCTGGGATGCCGGCCAAGGCCGTCTCCAGAGGATAGGTGACCTGGCGTTCAATCTGCTCCGGAGTAAGGGCAGGTGCGATGGTATTGATCTGAACCTGGCGGTTGGTGATATCTGGTACAGCATCGACTGGCAGCTTGCTCAGTTGGAACAAGCCAAAGCAGGCAATCGAAGCAGCCAGAAACACCACGAGCCAACGGAACTTGACCGCTGCTTCAATGATGATCTTGAACATGGTGTATGAGTTCCCTTAGTGGCCGTGCTCGGCTTCGCCCTTGGCCAGTTCGGCCTTGAGCAGGAAGGCATTGGCGCCTACGAGGCGCTCACTACCTGTCAGACCGTTAAGGATTTCGATTCGATTACCTGCACGACGGCCAGCGAGTACCGGCGTTGCCTTAAAGCCTCCCTCGACAGCAACGAACACAACACTTCTGCCATCAACGCTTTGGACCGCATCCGCCGGGACGCTCATGCCTTCAGCTGCGCCATCGGCGATGATGACGGCCGAAACGGGGGAGCCGGCCGGTGGCAACTTCTCCGAAATTGGTTTGGCGCGAATGGTCGCGGTGCCTCCCTGCTGCATCACATTCGCAGCGGCGGCAATCACCTCAGCTTCGAAGCTTCCGCCCGGGCCAGTCACTTCCAGCTTCATTCCGGGCACCGCGAGAGTGGCCAGTGCTGGCGGTGCAGTGAATACGAGTTCATTCATGTCCGGATTGGAAACCTCCGCAACAAGCGTTCCAGCTGAGACGACACCACCGGGCGTCACTTGGACGTTGCCAACCACGCCAGCGACAGGACTGGAGATTGTCACCCGGCCGGAACTGTCCGGAGATCCACTGGCCGCTACCTGTGCACGTGCAGCACTAGCGGCGGCATCAGCGGCCAAAGAGCGCGCGCGCGAGGCCTCCAGCTCCTGGCGAGCCACTACGCCCTGCTCGACAAGAGACTTGTCGCGGCCGTAGGCCAGGCGGATGGCTTCGGCCTCCGCCGCAGCGGCAGTGGCGGCGGCTTTGAAGGTCGCAGCTTCTCCACTGACAATGATCACCAGGGGCTGGTTGCTCTTGACGGCTGTACCCGGCGCAACAAGCACGCGCTCAACGCGGCCGGTGACCGTTGAGGCGATGGCAGCACGCCCCCCGATGGCCGGCTCGACGCGACCTGCAAGGCGGGTCGATGCGCCACCGCCGCGGCCGACAGCCACCACGCCGATGCCAGATGCCTTGATCTGGTCAGGCGTCAGCTTGACTACACCTTCCTCGGACTCCTCTTCGCCATGTTCGCCATCACCATCACCTTCACTGTGCGCCTCGGCGGAGCCCGGCTTTGCGTCAGCTGCGTGATCGTCGTGACCATCATCCTTTCCAGCCGGCTTTTCTGCCTCCGTACCGGTGGATTTGGCATCCTCCTGCGCCCCGCCACTGCATGAGGTCAGCGCGCCGGTCATCATCAAGGTAGCCAGCAGCGTCGCTCCGATGAGCGTCTTGTTTCCGTACTTGTTCATTTTGCCTCCACAAACGGTGCGCGCCCTTCAAGGCGGGCGAGGTCGATTTCTGCTGCCACCCGGCTAAGACGGGCATCCACAGCACTGCCACGCGCAGCGATCAGGGTTGATCGCGTGCTGCGCAGCTCCAATTGCGATATACGACCTGCCTCGAATCCGATGCGGGCCAGCCGATAGGCTTCATCTGCGGCCTGTACGCTTTCATCCGCTGCTCGTACGCGGCTGTTGGATGCCTTGAGACTCGCTACCGCTCCCAAACGGGCCGCCTCACTGTCACGCCTCTGAGCCTCCAGAACCGCTTCGGCAGCACGTTGTTCCGCATAGGCCGCCTGGATCGCACCGCGGTTACGATCGAATAGGGGGATCGAAAGGCTGATGCCCACGTTGTAAGCTTGGTCGCCCGCTTGGCGGAAGCGCGTCTGAGCCACGGATGCACTCAGTTGTGGCAACGCACGCTTGCGCTCGACATCGATAAGGCGGCCGGAGGCTTCCGCTTCAGCTTGGGCAATGCGAACGGCAAGCGGGGCGACCTCAATAGCGACTGGGTGAGAGGGCACGCGGTCAAGCAGGCTTTCACCGATGTCGGTCAGGGGGCTGTCCACCAAGGACACGCCGGCCAGGCGAGCAAGCGCCGCATCCCGGTAGGCCTCGGCCTCATCCAGGCTTGCCTTTGCATTGGCGACCTCGCTCCGTGCCTGCACACCGCGCAGGTTGGGCTCACGTCCCTCGCTGACCATCGCAGCTACCGCCTTGGCGTCCTGTTCAATCAAGGCCAATGCCTCGCTGGCCAACTCATATCGGCGCAGCGCAGCCTCTGCTTCGGCGTATGTCGCCGCCAGGCGACCCGCTGCGTCACTGCGCATCAGATCACCCCGCAAGCCTGCAGCCCCAGCCTCCGCACGCGCGGCGCGCACTCGGGCCCCTCGTTGACCCCAAATCTCCAGCGGCTGGGAGAGGGTGACAATGCTGTCAGCGTTTGAGAAACCTTTGTAGGGACCAGTGCCGTAGGCGTTCTCCGCTTCGATGGAGACCGTCGGATTGGGCAGTGCCCGAGCCTGTTGTACCCGCGCCTCGGCTGCCTCAGCCAGCGCGACGCCTTGGACCGTCGCAGGCATCTGGTTCAAGCGAGAAAGCAACGATTCGTAAGATGGTGCAGTTTGAGCAGCTACATGTCCGATTGGCACCAACGCCAACAGAATAGCGACAGTCAACCCGGTCGCTGAAAGCGACCGGCCTGGCAAAATCGACATAAAAACTCCCGTAAATTATCTGAGCGAACGACCCGCAAGTGCGAGGCAGAGCCAGATCAGATACGGGGGGGGCGCATGGGACCGTCGAGTCGTAGCGCGTAGACGTCCACGTGCTCGGTACTGTGCAGCGAGATCCGGCCATCGGCGAACAGATCGTCGTGACCGGCAGCTGGGAGGCTTGCCGTTGAATGGTGGCAATGCCCATGGCCACAGGCATCGGCACTGGACGAATCCTTGCTCTTGCTCGACTCGGAGTCTGAATCACTTTGCAAGGCGTGCACATCGCCCACGCTGACCGTCGCTTCTTGCGCGCACGCCAATGCCTCGGCCACAGGCACGACCACGAACGCCGCCAAAAGCAGCAGCATCAGGTATATACGAATAGCAGGCAGAGAGCGACGCATTGGGAAAGGTTAGCAACCTCTTTTGGACGGATACAATTACATAAAAACACTACGGTGGCTGTGCTTGAACGCACCCTAGCCCCGTTCAGGTCGGGACCCAGGGAATCAACCCACAAGGATAACGGCCCATGTGAGGGCGACATTGCAAAGAGCCACGAACACAGCGGCCGAACCCATATCTTTAGCGCGACCCGCCAGCTCATGGATCTCTGGGCCATACCGTTCGATAACCGCTTCGATGGCGGAGTTCAGCAGCTCCAAGGCCAGAACAGCCAGCACGCTCCCCATTAGAAGTGCTCGCTCAACCGCTGAGTGGCCCAGCAGAATCGCTGCCGGTAGTGCCACCACGGCCGCGACAACCTCGAGTCGAAACGAGGATTCATGCAGCCAAGCTGATCGTAGTCCTTGGAGGGACCAGCGGAGCGCCTTGAAAACGCGGGCAATGCTCCGCGGACGATGACCGTACATATCTGCCACTGTGTTGCTTCCTTAATTTAGGACCCCAAGAGCCGCTGCTGGGCGCTTCCAGCAGCGTGCTCGTTGTCGCCCGTTATGAAGTGGACCCGGCGTTGATGGAACAACCGGAGAAAAGATTCAGGCTTTCGTCCAACGACTTCGTCCGGACGTTCATGAGGCCGAGTACAGAATGGAAGAGGTTGTCGTGGCTGGCCGGGCGGTTTGATCGGTCCCGGACACATTGAAGGTCCAGGTTGTTGCTGCTCTTCATGCCCTCGGACATCCACATGACCATGGGCACTTTGATCTGAGTGTCGGGAGCAATGGCATAGGGGAGACCGTGGAGATAGACGTTCGCCTCTCCCAGTGACTCACCGTGGTCGGAAACGTAGATCAATCCAGTGTCATGGCTCTGATCCTGCTCAAGCATCCGGATGGTCTTTCCAAGGAAGTCATCTGTCGCAAGGACTGCGTTGTCATACGCATTGACGATCTGCTGGCGCGTGCACTTGCCCAGATCTGCATTGCGGCAGTCAGGCGTGAACTTCCTCAGATCCTCGGGATATCGCTTGTAGTAGCTCGGCCCGTGGTTCCCCAGCTGATGCAGAACGACCACAACATCACCCGGATTGTCATCGATAGCGTCATGCAATCCCCGCAACATGATCTCATCGCGACACGCTTGGTCATCGCACAACCCATCCTTGGTAGGCACGCGGAAGGACTCAAACGCCAGGTCCGCGCAAACCCCCTTGCAACCTGTCTGGTTGTCCCGCCATAACGTCTTGATGCCAGCTCGCTCAAGCACATGGAGCAGCGACTCTGAGCCCCTGATCTTGTCTCGATCGTAGTCTCGCCTTCCATACACCGAGAACATACAAGGCACGGAAACTTCAGTATTTGACCCGCAGGCAGTCACGTCCGAGAAGTTGACGACGTCCAACGCTGCCAACTGTGGCGTTGTCTGTCTGCCGTATCCATTCAAACCCCAGTTCTGCGCACGAACCGTCTCACCTACAACGATGACCAAGAAGTGGGGCTTCGCGCCTGGCGGATGAGGCGTCATCATGGCATCGGGGCCAACCACTTGGATCGGACCGCGCTCCGCACGGGTGTCTTCTCGCACAACCTTCGCAATGGAAGCGATGTAGTTTCCAGGGTTTGCAAGGTATCTGACTTGCTTGTGATTGCGTATGAGTGATGAGAGGTCGTCGAATGACGCAATTGCCGCGCCAACGATTACAACAACCGCCATGCCAAGTAGAAGCACTCTTGCAAGTATCGCCCGCGTCACATTGGAAGAACGTTGGAGCCTTACCATGCATACCGCGATAGCTGGCACGACGCCTTTAATTAGTACCGCAAGAAAGAAGCCCCAGGTCAGCAACTCTCCGGCTTCAGCGCCGTCGGTCTTCAGCACATTTCGTACCATGCTGGCGTCGAAGTAGACGCTGTAATTGTCTGAATAGTAGGCAGCAGTAGCGGACACGACGAGAAGCAATGCAAGAACCGGCTTCACCGTCCATCGAACGCATAGCAATCCGAGAATGAGCACATTCAAGGCAGTGAGGATCGCTCCCGTAGAGATAACAAGTAGCGCACGAGCTGCTCCGTCCGCACCACTCTTCGCAATTACTTCTGCGAAGAACGCGCTGTTGAGAAAGAACGTGAAGTACATCGCCACGATGATAATCAACGTGTTGACGCCCAGCTGCGGGCCGCAGATGGGCTTGCCAAGACGGCCCAGTGGATCTGAGCCTAGGCCCCCGCGCGAACTGCCTCGGTTGAATTCTGTTTTCACGTAATGCATTGGTGATTCCTTTTTATTGACCACCGCGCGCGCCCCTAGCGCACACGGCCGCCATTGCGCGTTCCTAGATGGAAAGCCATCCACACATATGCAACGCCTGACACCAGCGAAGGGGCCAGGACCGCGGTCCGCAGGTTTTGGGTCAGTGACAGCAGTGCAGCCGAGATCCACATGAAGAGACGCTTGTCTGGGTGCAGCTCCGCTCCCCGACGCGGGAACAGCGAGCTTCCGGTTGCCACCATTTGGGTGGCAACCAAGGCAAATCTCGGTTCGTCGACAGGCCCAAAATCGCGCACACCAAGAGATGCGCCGATGGCAAGCACGGAGGTTGCCATCAGTAGTGCCGCTCGATCGCGTGCAGTTCGGAGATTGGTAGATGTTGAGAAGGGCATTCAGGTCGCCTTCTTCAAGGCGGCGCAGTACTGGCCGGCGACTGCACGTGCAGCCACGCGTCGGCCGAGCGCACGGAGCGCCCAGCAACAAGATGTGTTCATGGAAAGACCTACACAAAGGTGATCGCAGAAGGACTGACAGGCGCGTTGCGCCTTTTATGCGATCAAAGCCTGGGAGGTCTAATCAGCGTGTCCGGGATGTGGGACGTCATGGGCTGTTCGTAGAACGTGTGCCCGCCTTCATTTCTTGCGGCTTCGGCACTGGTGAAACCGTTGGACGCCACAAAAGTGCTGCTGTGGTGGCAGTGACCGTGACCACAAGCGGCATGCGCCTTATCGGGGTGGCCATCGCCTGGCCCTGCCACTTCCTGGTGTGACTGCTCCTCAGAGAAGCAGACCGAAGCATCAACGACAGGCACGATGATCATCACTGCGAGCAGCAGTGCCAGAGCGTAGCGCTTGGCATGGATGACAATGGAAGGCACGTGTGGCTAGGACTGATACATTTGAGGCCGGAAAGATACCTTGGGTACCGCTCATCAGCAAGCTGACGCTTATTCATCAATCTCGCGGGCTCGAGTGGCCTCTGCGAGTCAGGTGGCCAGGCAAAAGCTGGCGCGGGAAATTGACGGAATCCGGCATCCGAAGAACAGAAAGTTAACGTTTTGCCTGAGCTTCCGCACGGTCACGCAGATTGAGCTGCGACGGATTAGGTCGGGGGCCAGCTGCGCCACGTGACAGTGCCGGGTTCAAGCGCAGCCGCCAGAGTCCGAGCTCAGTCGGCCAAGCCTGGTCATGCAGCCGTCTTGCGCGCGTCGGCACCTGCCCGGCGGGCATCACCTAAAATCTCGAAGGCTTCCTTGATCACATACAGGCCGATCAGGGCGCCGATCACGAAATCCGGGTACGGGCTGGCCAGCCACCACACCAACAGACCGGCCAGGATCACCCCAACATTGGCGACCACATCGGCCCGCGTGAACAGCCACGTCGCTCGCAGATGCACTTCGCCGGACTTTAGCGGTGCCAGCATGCGCAGCACCGCCATATTGACCGCCAGCGACAGCAGGGCGGTGCCAATCATCCAGCCGCTGACCGGCTCGGCGCCGTACATCACCCGGCGGCCCACCTCAACCAACACGCCCACACCCAGCACAAGCAGCACGCTGCCGCTGACCCAAGCGGCATTGGCCTTGAAGCGCGCCGTGCGCCCGATAGCGACCAGGCCAATGGCATAGGCGGTGGCATCGGACAGCATGTCCAGAGCGTCGGCCAGCAGGCCAGTGGAATGGGCAATCCAGCCGGCGATGCCGCCGATCACGGCCATCGCCGCGTTCAACGCTAGGGCGATCCAGAGGACGCGCCGCTCCTGCGCATTCTTGGCCTCGTGGTGGCAGCCGCAATCACTCATCGGAACATCTCCAGTCGCAGGGAAGCCGGGCCCGGGCGGGTCGCTGGCATGACACAGCAGGTGAGTGTAAAGTCCGTAGCTACTACGGAGTCAAGCGTACTACGAATGAAAATCAGTGAGGCTGCCGACGCCAGTGGATGCCACCTGGAGACGATCCGCTATTACGAGCGGATCGGCCTGTTGCCGCGCCCGGGGCGCTCGGGCAATGGCTACCGGGTCTATGGCCCGGCCGACATCGAGCGGCTGCGCTTCATTGCGCGCGGCCGGGACCTAGGCTTCAGCCTGGAGGAGGTCCGCAGCCTGCTGCAGCTGGCCGGCGATGAGGAGCTTTCGTGCGGGGACGTGGACCGGCTGGCACGCAGCCATCTGACCGACGTGCGGGCGCGCATGGCCGACCTGGAGCGCATGGCCACCGAGTTGGAACGGGTGATTGCCAGTTGCCACGGTGGGCAGCGGGCTGAATGCACCATCCTGTCGACCCTGCGGCAGCCGGTCGCTGTGGAGGCCACGCGCCAGTGACCGAACTGGACCGCTACCTCGATGCAGCCACGCGCCAGAACACGGTGCGCAGCTATGCGTCGGCGCTGCGGCACTTCGAGGTTGAATGGCAAGGCCACCTCCCAGCGACACCGGACAGCGTGGCGCGGTACCTGGCCGCGTATGCGCAGACCCTAGCCGCCAGCACGCTTCGCCACCGGCTGGCCGCCATTGCCTCTTGGCACCGCGACCACGGCTTTGTCGACCCGACCCGGTCGCCGCTGGTGCGCAAGGTGCTCAAAGGCATCCAGACCCTGCACCCGGGCCAGGTCAAGCAAGCCGCGCCGCTGCAGATTCGGCGGCTGGTCGAGCTCGATGACTGGTTGGCTGCCGCGATCGCGGCGGCGCATGCCCGGGGCGACGGAGCGGCGGCGCTGCGCCATCAACGCGACCGAGCGTTGGTGCTGCTCGGATTCTGGCGGGGCTTCCGTGGCGATGAACTGCTGCGTCTGGACGTGGCCCATCTCACGCTGGTGCCGGGACAGGGGATGACCTGTTTCCTGCCGCGCAGCAAGGGCGACCGCCAGGCCGCCGGCGTCACCTACAAGGTGCCGGCGTTGTCGCGGTTGTGCCCGGTGGAGGCGACCCAGGTGTGGCTGCAGGCGGCCGACCTGCACGAAGGGCCGGTGTTTCGGGCGGTTAACCAATGGGGCCAGGTGAGCGCCGAGGGCCTGCATCCCAACAGCTTGGTGCGCCTGCTACGCGAGTTGCTGACCAGTGCCGGCTTTGCCGATGCGGGGCTCCACAGCAGCCATTCGTTGCGCCGCGGCTTTGCCAGCTGGGCCAACGACCAAGGCTGGGACATGAAGGCGCTGATGGAGTACGTGGGCTGGCGCGATGTGCAGTCGGCCATGCGCTATCTCGACGGGCGTGACCCCTTTGCCCGTGACCGCATTGAAGCAAGCCTGCCCAGTCCAACCGCGCCGGTACCGGCGATGGCACTGCCGGCGCCCGAGGGCAAACCGGCCTTGCAGCTGCGCCTGCGCATGGTGCTGACCCCGTTTGCCCGCACGGGCCGCGGCGCGGCCAAGGCCCGAGGCCGGATCGAAGAGATCTGCTTGGCCCCGTTCCAGGCTGTGCGCCTGAACACTGCCAGCAGCGAGTACCAGTTGACTGTTCCCACCGATCCCGACCGGGATCTGGATGAAATCCTGGCCACGTTGCTCGATGACATGCACCGCATGGCCGATACGCACCAGTGTTTCCTGGAAGCGTCTCTCAATACAGACGACGGCCGGCACTGGGATTGATCCCCTCATAACCTCCGGATCCAATGGCTACCCTTCACGAGACCGCCTACCCGCGACTGAAGCCTGATCCCACCGCCAAGGAACTGGAGGAGATCTATACCCCCACCGCCGCTGAGATTGCATTCGCCAAGCAGCTGACCACCCAGCCGGGACCGCAGCTGGCGGTACTGATTCATCTCAAGCTCTTCCAGCGCCTGGGTTACTTCACGGTGTTAGCCGAAGTGCCCGAGCGGATCCGGAAGCACATCGCCAAGGCCGCCCGACTCGGGCGCGTATTGGACACCGACCAGCTCGAACGTTACGACGCTTCCGGTAGCCAGCGCCGCCATATGCCGCAGCTTCGGCAGTTCATCGGGGTACATCCCCTGGACAAATCAGGCTTGGCCTGGCTGGACACGGTGGCCACCGGAGCAGCCCAGACCAAGCACACCATCCCGGACATCGTGAACGTCCTGCTCGAAGAGCTGGTGCACCACCGCTACGAACTGCCAGGCTTCCGCACCCTGGAGCTGGCCGCCATCGGCGCACGTGAGCGGGTCAATCTGGGCTACTACCGCAGCATCAGTCACGCGCTGACGCCTGCCACGCGCACGCTCATTGACGAATTGCTGCGCGCACCGGAAGGCTCCAGATTTACTGGCTGGCAATCGCTCAAGCGCGAGCCTGGCCGACCGACCAACAAGGAGGTCCGGTTCTATCTGCAGCACATCCGCATGCTGCAGCAGTTGGCCGAGCAGCTGCCTCCCATCGATGTGCCGGTGCCCAAGCTCAAGCAATTCCGTGCAATGGCTCGCGCCTATGACGCCAGCGAGTTAGCCGAACTGGCTCCGGACAAGCGCTATGCGTTGGCCACCATCTTCATTCGCGCCCAGCATGCCAAGACGCTGGATGACGCAGCCGAGCTGTTCATCAAGCAGGTGCGCGGGCTGGAGAACACGGCCCAGCAAAAGCTGCTGGCCTACCAGCTCGAACATGCCAAGCGGGCCGACTTCCTGATCGGCCAGCTCAAGGAAATCCTGCAGGCCTATCAGCTCGACGGCAGCGATAGTCAGCGCGTGGATGCCATCGATAACAGTCTGGAAGCGGAAGTGTCGACCTTGTTGGCCGAATGCGAAGAACATATGGCATACGCAGGAAAGAACTATCTGCCTTTCATGCTGCAACCCTACGGCGCGGTCAGGCCGCTGCTGTTCAATGGGCTGGAGCTGATGAACTTGCGGGCAACCAGCCACGATGCCGGCATGGAGCCGTTGATTGCAGCGGTGCTGTCGCTGCGCAACCAACGCCGTGAGCTGATCGAGGTCGCATCCCTCGGCCTGGACCCGGAAAAGGACTTCGATTGGATGTCCAAGCTCTGGCGTCAGCACGTGTTTGGCAAGCGGGCCAGCGCGGCAGGCGCCGGCTGGATGCACCGTAAGTACTTCGAGCTGGCCGTGCTGGTGCAGGTCAAGGACGAACTGAAGTCGGGAGATCTCTTCATCCCGAGCAGCGAACGATTTGACGACTACCGCGAGCAGCTGGTCGATGAAGCCACCTTGGCCCAGGAACTGGAAGCCTATGGCCAGGTGTCAGGCTTGCCCACCGACGCTGCGACTTTCGTGGCCGGGTTGCGCGCACAACTGACCGACTTGGCCGACGAAGTTGACGAGCGTTTCCCCGAGAATGTTCATGCGGACATTCTGGAAGGACGCCTGGTACTGCGGAAGGGGCAACGCGCCGAGGTCTCAAGCGCCATTGCCACCGTGGACCGCCTCATCGCCGAACGGCTCCCGGAGTCCAGCATCGTCGATGTCCTGATCGACGCCAGCCAATGGCTGGATCTGCACCGATTCTTCCGTCCGATCGCCGGCACCGAGAGCCAGGTTGAAGATCTCCCTCGACGGGTGATCACCACGCTGTTTTGCTATGGCTGCAACTTGGGTCCGACGCAGACGGCGCGGTCGATCAAGGGCTTCAGCCGTCGCCAGGTCGCTTGGCTCAACCTCAAATACGTGACCGAAGATGTCCTTGAGAAGGCCATCGTGGAGGTCATCAATACCTACAACAAATTTGACCTGCCGGGCTATTGGGGCAGCGGCAAGAGCGCGTCAGCAGATGGCACCAAGTGGAGCGTGTACGAGGACAACCTGCTGTCGGAGTACCACATCCGCTACGGCGGCTACGGCGGCATCGGCTACTACCATGTGTCCGACAAATACGTGGCGCTGTTCAGCCACTTCATTCCCTGTGGCGTGCACGAGGGCATCTACATCCTCGATGGCCTGCTGGCCAACACGTCCGACATCCAGCCCGAGATCGTCCATGGCGACACGCAGGCCCAAAGCTATCCGGTCTTCGGTTTGGCCCACATGCTGGGCATCCAGCTGATGCCCAGGATACGAAACATCAAGGATCTGACATTCTTCCGGCCCGAACCTGGTAGGACCTATAAGAACATCCAGGCACTGTTCGGAGACAGCATCGACTGGCAACTGATCGCGACCCATCTCCACGACATGCTGCGGGTGGTGATCTCAATCCGATTGGGGAAGATCACCGCGTCCTCGATCCTGCGCCGGCTGGGCACCTACAGCCGGAAGAACAAGCTGTACTTCGCCTTCCGGGAAGTTGGCAAGGCCGTCCGAACGCTGTTCTTGCTGCGCTACATCGACGACAACGAGATTCGGAAAACGATCCATGCTGCGACCAACAAGAGCGAGGAGTACAACGGCTTCGTAAAATGGGTGTTCTTTGGCAGCCAGGGGATCATTGCTGAGAACGTCCAACACGAGCAGCGCAAGATCATCAAGTACAGCCAGCTGGTCGCCAACATGATCATCCTCCACAACGTAGAAGGCATGAGCCGGACCTTGGCTGAGATGCGGAAGGAGGGGATTGAACTGACCCCCGAGATCCTGGCCGGCCTGTCGCCGTATCGGACCAGCCACATCAATCGCTTCGGCGACTACCATCTCGACCTTGATAGGGAAGTGGCGCCGCTGAGCTATACAGCGAAAGTCCTTGAACAGGCCCCATAGACGGGGAGATCCGCTATCGGGATAAGGCAATTATCATTTCGTTTCAATTGCTTAGGCAGCTTTTGGCCCTGTACGTAACGATTCCCTGCCGACCCTCAACTACGACGCAAAGAGGACTGCGTTCCTCAAGCACCTGGAGCGCTACCAGAACGTAGCAGATCCTGATCTGGAGTCGGTCCGCTGGGTGTCCGGGGATATGAGCGCTCACGATCTATCTGCCGATCTTCAACAGAAGCTCGATAAGAATGACGGGATTTTTGTATCCCAGCTTGTCCGTGGCGAGTACCAAGGCTACCTCAGCAAGGCGACATGGGAATGGATCAGTCAGCGCCTTGACTGACACCGCCGAAGTCCAAGGGGTTCTGACGTGGTTGGGGCTCGGGGACCGCGACACCGGAGCCAGCAAGTGAATTGTTCGCTTGGACTCTTCAAAATTGGAGGGTCCAAGCCGCTGAGCTAGCTCAGAAATGAAGCCGACGGTCATAGCCGTCTCCCAAATTAGATGCTCTCGAAAGCGCGTGGCTGCAACGCCTTGGCAACATCATTGGAGATGCAACAGATTCGCGACGCACCATTGGTGATGCACCAAGATCACAGCGAGTCATTGGGACTGCACGTAGCTCAGCGCATCAATTGCTACAAGTTGCCGCGCAAGCTGCCCCAAATTCGCAGCGCTCAACACAACAATTAGGAAAGCCGACAGCGTTGGTGGAGAGCCGCCTGGCTCCATCTGTGAGTTTACATAATATACATTATGCGAAATGATGGGTGGCGCGTCTTGTGGCGTTTGCCGGCTCGGGCTGGAGCTGGCTCATGTTCGTTGCAGGCATCTTTAGCTCGCCATTGCAGAGATTTCAGCTTTCGAGGCAGAGAATTTTTGGGGTGAGACGAACCACTGCAAAAAAATGTTGATGCATGGATGCCGCAACGCAGAAACGTTTGACTCGAGGAGGATGCATGGAATACGAACTTTCCACAGAAAGATGGGTTTCAGGCCAGTCTATGGGGCTCTCGGATGTTGAAATTCGAGGCGTCCTTCCAAGCGCCCTAGATCATGCTCGGGTCATCCAGGCTCTGAGCTGCAATCCGATCTCCTAGGCCACCTTGAGTCTAGAGCGCCATACTAAAACATGCGGTGATCGAACGACCCGCAAGTGGGCAGGCTATCGAGGGCTGGAGGCTGAGCGACTCACAACGACACAGTCCCCTGCCCCCCTGAGGAGCGGCCGAAACGCCGGCCAAGGCGTTGTAGTTGGGCTGGGGCGGCGACTTACCGACTGGCGAGATGCCAGAGCCAAATATGCCGGACAGATCGATTGATGCCTATCCGTAGCGCGCGCAGCCGCCCGTTGAAGGACTCAACGTAAGCGTTTTGGTTCGGCTTCCCCGGCTCGATCAGGCGCAGGGCAATTCCCTTCTCGTGAGCCCACGCCACCATCGCTTTTCCGCAAAACTCCTTGCCGTTGTCTGTCCTGATCGCCTGCGGCAAAACCTGGTTGGCGGCGGACGGGCGCAGCAAGGGCTGACGTTCACCGACAGGCACCTTCTTGCGCTTCCTGCGACGCACCTGCAGGCCAGCTTCCTGATACAGGCGCTCCACACGCTTGTAGTTCACGACGAACCCACTCTGTCGCAGCTTCAGATGGATCATGCCCACGCCGTAACGTCGATGCCGGTGTGCCAGTGCCGCGATCTGCTCACGCAGTTCAACGTTGTGGTCCGGCCTGGGCTCGTAACGCAGCGCGCTGGCGCTCATGCGTGCAACCACCAACGCACGCCGCTCACTGAGCCCTTTCTCGACCATGCTCCGCACCAGCAACCTGCGCGCCGGTGCGGTCACCACTTTTTTCGCCAGGAAGCCGATGATCTGTTCTTCGGAAAAGCGCTTCTTCACGTCCAATCTCCTTGTCGTTGAGGATTGGACTCCAACCCGTCGTGCTACTCAATCCCGGGGGGACGTCGCCCCTGCCCTACCCGTTGGACTAGGGGCCGCTTCCGGCCAAGAGCGAACATCCGCAATGGTCCAGGGGACAAGCCTCCGCTATCCAAGGATGGCTCCGCACGCCAGCACTACCCTATCGGGCCCTTCTTAGGCTTGTGATCCGTCCGGCGGGGAGCTTGACCCGATCGCAACCGCGAGGCAGGGCCTCAAGCAGCGGCTCCACTGGGCAGCCGCGCCAGAATGTCCTCCCGACAGGCGTCCAGGATCTCATCCGCGAGCGACGCATCATCCGGGCAGGATCGCGACAATACGATGGCCCCAATCGCCTGAGCGATCAGGGCGATCTGCCGCGCGCGATTGCTTTCAACGGTGGCCGTATCGGCTTCATTTTTCTGGTCTGCACCTGCTGTGAGCTGAGCTTCAATACCAGCCGCAAAGGCCGCCCTGACCGACGCTGACTGACGAGCGGCGTCACTGCACAGCGCGGCCATCGTGCAGCCGTCGCCGGGCCCGTCCCGGTGCTCTCGGGACAGGTAGTAGGTCAGAAACGCCCGCTGATCCACCTCAGCCAGCGCCTCGGCAGATTTTGAAAAGCCACAGCTCGCGGCTTCGGCCATCAAATCGGCCTTGGAACCGAAATGCTTGTAGAAGCCGCCGTGGGTAAAGCCGGCGGCCGCCATCAGGTCCGCAACACCCACCCCGTCGTAGCCCCGCTTCCTGAAGAGCGTGGATGCGGTTTCGACGATGTGCGCCCGGTTGGCCTGCGCTTGTGCCTTGGTGACCTTCATGACCCGATGTCTCGTGACGCTGTACTGCGGAAGAATGACACTATAGCACGGATAGATTATGGGCATCATCAATCCATTGACATTTAAGATTACGGTCGACATCATTGAGGTGAAGTTGCAGCGCCCACGGCTTTTAGGCCTCTCCGTAACAGCCCTCTCAACGATTACGCCCCCACACCACATGACGACCACGACACTCTTCCAGCCCTATCCCCTTGGCCCTCTGACCCTGGCCAACCGCATCGTGATGGCACCGCTGACGCGTAACCGCGCCGGCGCCGGCCTGGTACCCACCCCGCTGGCCGCCACCTACTACGCCCAGCGCGCCTCGGCCGGCCTGATCATCACCGAGGCCACCCAGATCTCGGCGCAGGCCCAGGGCTACCAGGACACGCCGGGGCTCTACACGCAGGATCAGATCGATGGCTGGCGCAAGGTCACCGATGCCGTGCATGCCCGTGGCGGGCGCATCTTCGTGCAGCTGTGGCACGTGGGCCGCATTTCGCACGTGGACCTGCAGCCCGGCAATGCCGCGCCTGTCTCCGCCTCGGCCATTCGTGCGCAGACCAAGACCTTCGTACATAACGGCTTTGTTGATGTATCCGAGCCGCGTGCGCTGGAGATCGACGAGCTGCCCGGCATCGTCAACGACTTCCGCCAGGCCGCCGCCAATGCGATCACCGCCGGGTTCGATGGCGTGGAGATTCACGGTGCCAACGGTTACCTGCTGGAACAGTTCATCAAAGACGGCGCCAACCAGCGCACCGACGCGTACGGCGGCTCGATCGAGAACCGCGCGCGCCTACTGCTGGAGGTCACCGCCGGCGTAGCGGAGGAGATTGGCGCGGACCGCACCGGCGTGCGCATCTCGCCGGTCTCCCCGGCCAACGCCATTGCCACCGTCAGCGACCCGCAGCCGCAGTACGACTACATCGTCGACCAGCTCAGCGCGCTGGGCATCGTCTACCTGCATGTGGTCGAAGGCGCGACCGGCGGGCCACGTGACGTCGCGCCCTTCGACTTCGATGGGCTGCGCGGTCGCTTCAAGGGGACCTATCTGGCCAACAACGGCTACGACCTGGACCTGGCCAGCACGCGCCTCACCGAGGGCAAGGTGGACCTCGTTGCGTTTGGTCGCGCCTTCATCAGCAATCCCGATCTGGTTGAACGCCTGAAGACCGGCGTGCCCTTGAACGCATTGAACCCTGCCACGTTGTACGGCGGCGGCGCGGAAGGCTACACCGACTACCCCGCATTGACCGATACGCCGCAGTAACCCGTCCAACATCGCCCCGCTGCACACCCCCGTTTGCCCACGACATTCCAAGAGACACACCATGAGCATGCTTCCTGCCGTCCTCATCACCGGCGCCTCCAGCGGCATCGGCACCGTCTACGCCGAACGCTTCGCACGCCGCGGCCACAACCTGGTCCTGGTCGCGCGCGATACGGCGCGACTGGGGACGCTGGCCGCCCGCCTGCGTCAGGAAACCGGGGTCACCGTAGACGTCCTGCCGGCCGATCTCACCCAGCGCACCGATCTGGCCAACGTGGAAACCCGCCTGCGCGACGACGCCCGCATCGGCATCCTGATCAACAACGCGGGCATTGCTCAATCCGGCGGCTTCACCGAACAGTCAGCCGACAGCATCGACGCCTTGGTGACGCTGAACATCCTCGCCCTGACGCGCCTTGCCGCGGCCATCGCCCCGCGACTGGGCAACGCGGGCGAAGGCGCTATCGTGAACATCGGCTCGGTGGTGGGTCTGGCACCCGAGTTCGGCATGTCCGTCTACGGTGCAACCAAGGCCTTCGTGCTATTTCTCTCGCAGGGACTCAGTCTGGAGCTGTCGCCCAAAGGTGTCTACGTACAGGCCGTGCTGCCCGCGGCAACCCGCACCGAGATCTGGGAGCGTGCCGGCATCGACATCAATACGCTGTCGGAGGTGATGGATGTCGGCGAGCTGGTCGATGCGGCCCTTGTCGGGTTCGATCGTCGTGAGACCGTGACGATTCCGCCGCTGCATGTGGCTGAGCGCTGGGACACGCTGGACGCGTCGCGTCAGGGTCTGCTCTCGGACATCCGGCAGGCGCAGGCTGCAGAGCGCTATCGCAGCGTTGATTGAAGTCCTGATCACACAGGTACGCCACCATGACGATTTCCGACACCCGCCCCGCATCGGGCACTTCGTTCGAGAATGCACCAACCCGCTCGCTGGAGGTCGCTGGCACGCCGTTCGCGTACCGTGAACTTGGGCCACAGGGCGGCATCCCTCTGGTCATGCTCAACCATTGGGGCGCGGTGCTGGACAACTTCGATCCGCGTATCGTTGATGGTCTGGCCAGCAGGCATCGGGTCATCGCCATCGACTACCGGGGCATCGGAGGTTCGGGCGGAACGGCGCCGGTGACCATCGCAGAAATGGCGCGGGATACCCTCGCCCTGATCCGTGCGATGGGCTTGACCCGCGTCGATCTTCTGGGCTTCTCGCTCGGCGGCTTCGTCGCGCAGCAGGTCGTGCTGGACGCACCTGATCTCGTGCGCCGGCTCATCCTGACCGGTACCGGGCCTGCGGGTGGCCGTGGTATCGACCGGGTGGGTCGCGTGTCCTGGCCCTTGATCATCAAGGGCCTGCTGACCCGCCGCGACCCCAAGTACTACCTGTTCTTCACCGCCAGCGCCCGCGGCCGACAGGCGGCGCGCGACTTCCTGCAACGGCTCAAGGAGCGCAGGAGCGATCGCGATAGATCGGCCTCACCCGGCGCGTTCCTACGGCAGCTGAAGGCCATCACCGCCTGGGGCAGGCAATCGCCCCAGGACCTGGGCAGCATCCACATTCCCGTGCTGGTTGCCAATGGTGACAGCGACATCATGGTCCCAACCCCCAACAGCGGCGACTTGGCGCGCCGCATTCCCCACGCGACGCTGGTCATCTACGACGACGCAGGTCATGGCGGGATTTTCCAGTATCACGCCGAGTTCGTCCGGGAAGCGCTAGCGTTCCTCAAAGACTGACGCCCCCCTTGCCCCCGCAGCCTGACTGCACCCACGCCACCAGAGATACACCGCTCATGAAAGCCTTCCTCATCGACCGTTATGGCAAGAAGGAGACGGGCCACCTCGGCGACACCCCATCGCCGGTGCTCCGGGATGACGATGTACTCATCCGCGTACACGCTGCCAGCGTCAATGCGCTGGACACCAAGATCAGGACCGGGGAGTTCAAGGTGATCCTGCCTTATCGCCTGCCGCTTGTTCTGGGCAATGACCTGGCCGGCACGGTGGAGCGTGTGGGCGCTGGGGTTCGCCAGTTCAAGCCGGGCGACGAAGTGTATGCACGCCCCGACGATGATCGCATCGGCACCTTCGCCGAATTCATCGCCGTCAAGGCAGCATCTGTTGCACGCAAGCCAAGCAATCTCAACATGGTGGAGGCAGCCTCGTTGCCGCTGGTTGCGTTGACGGCGTGGCAGGCGCTGGTGGAAACCGCGCAGCTGAAACCGGGCCAGAAGGTCTTCATCCAGGCCGGCTCTGGCGGCGTCGGGACCGTGGCGATTCAACTGGCGAAGCATCTTGGCGCCTTCGTTGCTACCACGACCAGCACGGCCAACACGGCATGGGTCAAGGACCTGGGCGCGGACGTGGTCATCGACTACAAGCAGCAGGATTTCGCTACGGAACTGCGCGACTACGATGTGGTACTCAACAGCCTTGGCAAGGATGAGCTGACCCGCTCGCTGCAGATTCTCAAGCCGGGTGGCCATCTCATCTCCATCTCCGGGCCGCCCACGCCCACCTTTGCCGCCGCGCGCGGCCTTGCCTGGCCGATTCAGCAGGTCATGCGCCTGCTCAGCCATGGCATCCGCAGCAAGGCCAGGCAGAAAGGGGTGAAGTACACCTTCGTGTTCATGCGTGCCGAAGGTCGGCAGCTGAGCGAGATCACCTCGCTGGTCGAGTCCGGTGCGATCCGCCCTGTCATCGACAGGGTCTTCCCGTTCCAGGACACCCAAAGCGCGCTGACCTATGTCGAGAGCGGCCGGGCCAAGGGCAAGGTTGTTGTCGAGTTGCCGTAGGCTGCGACCTTGGCAAGCTACGCGGCAACATAAATATTGCCGTCCCTGAGAATTCGGTGACACCGCCCTCGCATGTCCGCTTCCGGCCAGAAGCGGACGTCAGGTTGCGCTGCCGAGCCGCTCTTGACCAACCTGGCGGCGTTGTCACGTCATCGCCCAACCCGCCACGGCAGCCAGCAACACGACCAGGACCGGCGGAGCACGCGCAACGACCAGTAGCCCAAACGCAACCAGTGCCATCGCGACATCCCATCGGTCATGGATCGCGCTGGTCCACACCGGGTCATACAACGCCGCCAGCAGGATGCCGACCACCCCGGCATTGACGCCTGCAATCGAAGCTTGGAGATCCTTGCGGTGGCGCAGGAACTCCCAGAACGGCAGCACCCCCACGAGCACAAGAAAGGCTGGCAGGAAAATGACCACCAACAGCGCAAGGCCTCCTGCCCAGCCACCGAGCGACCCCTCGGCCATAGCCCCCAAGTAAGCCGCAAAGGAGAAAAGAGGGCCCGGCACCGCCTGCGCCGCACCATACCCGGCGAGCAGGTCCGCCGTGCTCACGCAGCCGCTTTGGACAACCGCGGTCTGCAGCAACGGCAGCACGACATGGCCGCCGCCGAAGACCAGGGCGCCAGCGCGGTACACACCCTCCAACAGCACGGCCAAGGGGGAGCCGCTAGCCACCGCCCACAATGGCAGCAGAACAAGCGGCAGGACCAGTAGCACCAGTGCCACTGTGCCGGTTCTTCGCGAGACGGAATAGCCGCCGTCTAATTGGCCGGAAGCCGGTTCGATATTCAGTATCCAGCGACCGAGCAGTCCGCTAGCGATGATCACCACGATCTGGCCGGCGACCGAGGGCATGGACAAGGTCAACACAGCCGCGAAGACCGCCATCGCTGCCCGTAGACGATCCGGACACAGGGATCGGGCCATTCCCCATACTGCTTGGGCCACCACTGCAACTGCCACGATCTTCAGGCCATGCAGCCAGCCGGATTCAATGATGGCCTGGTATTTGGCAACGCCCAAAGCGAACAGGATCATCAGCACGGCCGACGGCAGCGTAAAGCCGGCCCAAGCGGCCAACAGGCCAGGCCAGCCGGCGCGACGCAAGCCCAGCGCCATGCCTACCTGGCTGCTGGCCGGGCCTGGCAGTAGCTGGCACAGGGCCACCAGATCGGAGTAGCTGCAGTCCGTCAGCCAGCGGCGGCGTTCGACGAACTCGAGGCGGAAGTAGCTCAGGTGGGCGATTGGACCGCCAAACGACGTCAGCCCCAGTCGCAGGAACACCAGGAAGACGCGCCATGCGCTGTCGCTTGTCATGGGATTCAGCGCCGGCATCGGGCATGACCTCCTGTGGTTCTCAGCGGTGGCAAGCCCAGCCTGGCAATGGGATCATGGCGTCGAGCTTCCGGCGTGCCCGGTCACCAACTCTCCATCTTCCTTTCGGAACGGTCCGGGCAGAGGCGGCAGGATCTCCAGCACCACTTCCGAAGGCCGGCACAGACGAGCACCCCTATCGGTTTGTACGAGAGGACGATTGATGAG
>NZ_JBMWDP010000043.1:0-30605 GCF_049545505.1 Stenotrophomonas sp. NPDC077421
CCGCCGCGCGTGGTAGGCGCGAACGCCTGCACGCCAGTCGGCGGACTGCTCTGGTGCGAGGTCCAGATAGGACAGCGGGCACGTGTAGTAGTACGGGTGCATGGACTCGTCCAGTGGCTTGTAGCCCCACTGGTCGCCGCTGCGTTCGAGAAGATCGCAGCGGATGTAGCGCAGGGATTGGCCTGGCGCCAGATGACGATGCACGCCTTCGACCTTGGCCGTCACTTCCGTGACGGACCACAGGACGTTGCCGCGCAGCGCGTGGGCGATGACCTTGACGCTGGCGCGCTCGGTCTCTTGCGGTGCGATCAGTTCCGCGATCAGTTCAGACCGCGATTGGGGGGAGAAATACCAGCCCATGAAAGGCCTCCTGAAGAATCGAGCCGGAGGCCTCCCCGTGGGGGAGAGCCCCCAGCGGGTGATGGAATGCCGCGCGTGCGGCGATGGAGTCCGGTGCGGACTAGGAGCCGCAACCGGCTGGGCAGTAGCCCAGTTCGATGCCATGGGAGCAGTAGCCGTTCGCAGCGTTCCACTCCTGCGTTTCCTGCCGTTCGGCAGGGGTTGCGTAGTCCCATTCCTGGGTCGCGATTTCCAGGGCCTGAGCCCGCTGGGTTTCCGGCAACCGACTGGCTTGCGCGTCGATCTCCGAACTGAAAAGCGTGACCCAGTGATCCCAGGACAGGCCGCAACCACGCTGGGCGTGCTCGGCGGCCGTCTTGCAGACAGCGCGCCACGCGGGTTCGTCCAGCGTGCAATGAGGTGCATCGCAAGCGATGGTGGACATGATGGAGACCTCCAGAAGAAAGTCGGAGCCTCCCCCGCATGGGGAAGGAACCCCGGCGGATGGATCAAGAACACCGCGGATGCGGCGTCTGCGATCACGCAGGTTGCAGTTCGGCCTGGCGGCTCCACTCCTGCGTCTTGAAGTCCAGCGCGTAGCCCAGTTCACCCAGGCGGGCGATCTGCGCGCGCAGGGTGCGGCGGTCGATGGTCGAATCCAGTTTCACGGACTCTCCCAGCGGCCAGAGCAGCCCGAACAGCGCGGCGTCGCCATCTTCGGTGCTGCCGGGGGCAGCAGCCGCAGCGGGCGGCGGGGCATCCACACCAAAAGGCGTGGTATCGATCAGCGGGTCCGCGGACGCCTGCACGGATGCGGGCTTGGCGGGTCTGGATGCCTTGGCGGGCTTGGCCGGCGTTGACGCAGGCTGCGCGCCCAGTTCTTCATCGAGCGGATCGACTTCCTGGGTGGTGAAGCTGCGTGCCTCGTCACGGCTCAGTTTGTCGATGCCGTTGAGCGTCATCCCGTCCAGGTTGGCACGGATCTCGAACCGCATGCCGTCGCCGACGGGATAGGACTTCGGGAAGATGTAGCGGATGACGAACTCCCCGTCGTACTTGCCTTCGGGGTACTGCTCCAGCTCCGCATCCTTCACCGCGAACTTGCCGATGGGGGTGACAAGTCGGCCGACGTTGAAAGGGCCGTTTCTTCCGCGGATCGTGCGCAGCGTGAGTTGGCCTGGGACGGTGATGGGCGAACCCGATTGGTCGGGCGCCGATGTGACTGCCATGATGGTTCTCCTTGGGGAATAGGAAAAAGGCAAGGCCCCGTGAGGGGCCATGCCGGATCAGAACGAAGCAGCCAATGCCGGCTCCTGCTCCTCGACTTCACCTGCGGGCTCGCGCACGGCGGGCTCGACAGGCTGGTCGGCAGCGGTGTCGGCGGCAACCTCGGCTTCGGGCGCGGGTGCGTCCTCGGCTTGCGGCGCCTCGGCTTGCGCCTGGCTCGTCGGATAGACCTGGGTGCCGTCGATCTTGATGAGACCGATGTGGACCAGCGTCGATTCCAGGCTCGCTCCCGGTTCCCCGGCGCGCTCGCCCTTGGTGCGGATGTACGGATCGATCTTCATGTCGTTCAGACGGAAGGCGATCAGCACCTTGCGGTCCCCTTCGATGGCCTGCACGCACCGGCGAACCAGGTGCTCGGCTTCAGGGGTGGCGACGATGGTGTCGAAGTACCGATATTCCGGTTCACCGACAGGTCCGGCCAGCGCCGCGACGCAGCACGACAGGAACGGATCGCCATCCTTGGGGGAGACGTCCTTCGGGCGGCTGAGGTAGCCGATGCCGCGGGTGATCAGCTCGTGCAGCTTGATCGAAGCCAGTTCGGCCCGGTCAAGCGGCTCGGCCTTCAGCAGTCGCGCCTTCAGAGACGCGGCGGCCTGGCCCTTGTGCTCACCCTTGTCGCGGATGTACGCATCGCCCCAGAGGTCGCCGAGGCGGAAGCGCACCAGCGGCCGCTGCTTGGGATCGTCAACGCCGATGTAGCGCTCGACCAGTTTCTTGGCCTCGGCACCCGAGACCTTGACGTCGAAGTAGCGGTAGCTGGGGTCCTTGGCGGAGCCGACCAGCGCGGCGATGGTGCATGCCAGGAAGGGCTGCGCACGGCGGCCGCCCCGGACGGGAACCTCGCGGACACGCTGGATGTAGCCGATGCCCGAGGTGTGGAGGTCGAAATACGATTTCTCGTTGGACGTGGTGCTCATGGTGAATCTCCATTGGGATGAAGCGGAGACACACCGGCCCCACGCATGCGGGGAAAGGTGCGTAACCCCGCGGTGGGTTGATAAGGCGAAAGCATCCGCCACCAGGACTGGTGGCCGCTCGCGGATGGATGCGGTGCGAGCTGGCTCGGTCACGCAGTGGAAACTGCGCGGCAACCTCGAAGACCGATGGTTGCCTGGCATGTCGCTGACAACGTCAGCAGGCATGGGGGCAGCATGGACGGGCTTCGCGCGCGCGGCAGTAATCAATCGGCATCCGGACGCTTCCCTTTGTCCATGCCGCCAGCGCCGCAAAAAAAGAAGCCCCCATGAAGGGGGCCGTGAGGGGACAGTGGTATTCGCACTACATCGATGGCACCACCTCCAGCGACAGGTGCGTCGTGGTGGCGGATAGCATCAGATCGTCCATGCCGCGCAGGATGCGGGCGAAGACGCCTTCCTTCGGATCGAAGAACTCGCCGAAGTCGTCGCCACCCAGCTCGGCACGCGCCAGTTCCCACCAGCCGTCAAACGGGTCGGTATCCGGGTTGCAGCCGACGGCATAGGCCAGCAGCTTCACGCGGCCATCGGGACGGCGCTCTCCCTGCTCGGCGAGGAAGTACACGCCCTGGTCCTTGGCGAGGACGACGCGGCATTGGTTGGCAACGGCCTCGGCCAGCACGGGGCGCAGGTCGGAACCTTTGAATCGCAGTGACATGGTTGATCTCCTGAAGAAAAAGGCCCTCCACCCGAATGGATGGAAGGCCTATGGGGGCAAGTCGCCGGTAGGCTGCGGTCAGCCGTAGCGCCGCTTGGTTGCCTTGGCGTCGATGACGCTCACGTCGATCAGACGCCAGTGCCCGTCGTCGATAAGCCGCTCCAGCACTTCACCGAGCATGTCGAAATACACCTCGTCGTGCCGATCGACCAGTTCGCCGTCGCGGCTCAGTTCCACCGCGTAGGTGTCGCCGCCGCGGTCGTAGAGGATCGTCACCTGGCCCTCGAACTTCGAGGTCGAAACCGAGAAGCTGATCGCCGGGGGTGTCTCGATGATCTTGGACGGCTTCGGATCGACCCAGGTGAAGTCGCGGGCACCCGCATCGACCAGCATGTGGGTGATGCGCCGGAACCCATCGGGAGCCGGCATTTCCTCCAACTGCTGGATGAGCTGTCCCAGTTCCATGCACTGCGGCTCGGGGATGGGCAGCTTGGCAGGCGCGGAGCCGAGGATGTGCCTGGTGATGGTGTAGGGAACACCGTCCGCGGTCTTCTCGGTGATTACTTCCGGGGTGTCCGCGCGCAGGCCGTCGAAGCGGCGGCGGGCATACGGTTGGACATGCACCTTGGCGCCTTCGCTGGGAAGGGTGGTCACCAGGTGGGGGTCGAGCACCGCGAACTCGCTGGGCTTGAGCTTGACGACGATGGCGTCGTCGCTGGCCGCGACCACCTTGCCGTCGAAGGGCTGGGGGTCGATGGCGAAGCCCAGCGTCGAGGACTGCGGCTGATCATCGAACACGCGATACTTGAACGACCGCACGTTGCGGGGCACATGGCCTGCGACAAGCGAAGGCATCATGGATTTGATGAGGGAACGGTCCATGGGAATCTCCTTGAGGAAGAACAAGGGATTCCCCGCCCGCAAGGGAGAGGTCCCTTGTGGGTGGATGGACGCGGTGCGTCCGTAGGAAGAAACAACCAGCGCGGTTTCCCGTGCTTGCAGCCTCGAAGGTCTCGGCTGCCTGGGCATGTGTCGGCAACGCCGACGAACATGGGGGCAAGGATGGCCCTGGGCCGGGCTACCCGCCCGCATGAAACGGCACTGCGCCGCACCCGGTTTCCCGCGCTGGCGCCCTTAGGCAGCTTGGTACCAAGAAATCCAGCCAACATAAAGAGAGCATAGGTGTATGACTCGCACCCCCTCTCCCCTTAACTGGGTGGCCTCCGGACACTCGCATCTACTTGGACGCATTGAGCGCTTGAAGCAACTTCAGGCCAAGCTGGAAGTACAGGTTTCTGGGCATCAGGCGGCTTTGATTGCGACAGTTCGCAGATTGGTGCTTGTAGAAGCAAAGCTACATGAGCTTTCACAGCACGCGGATTCGAATGGCGACCTAGCGAGCATGCATCCCGTCCCTTTCAATCTGGATGATGTTGCTCCAACGCGTCCTCACCAAAATCCTTATTTGCTACCACGAGGCGGAATGACACAAACCATTCTCATCACGATCACGCAGCACGGCGGGACGGCGACCACTGACCAGATACTCGAACAACTTATGCAGGCCTCCGGGTCGCCATCCGCCAATCTAAGTTATGTCAAAATGCGGTTGCTGACTCGGCTTTGGCGCATGGCTAAGGCAGGCACGCTGCGGGCAGACGGCTCAACCCCTAGGACGCGGAATCGGTCATGGCATCTGTCAGGGAGTCAATCCATATCTGAGGAAGAGGTCCGGTAAACGCGCATCGGACATCAATACGGTCATAGTGTTGAAAACTGCCGGGCAGCATCAGAAGCTATCATGAAATCTGACATGTGACCTTCTGCAGCTTGATTCGTATGCACGCTATCTTCCGAGGTGCGAGAAGGCACGGTGGGCTCCCACAAGCAGCGACGCGCAACAACACCCGAAACTATCCGGCTGGCTATCCTTCCCATCTGCCCGCGTGATCTGGGCGTTGGAGCTGGTCATTGAATGACCCGGGAAGTCGAAGGTGATTCATTGCGACAATAGCCCCGAATACGTACGACCACGAGCGCCACAACGTTTCTCTTGGCGGCATCAAACCGATGCAGAAACTGGAACTTGCCGTCTAGCTCCACTTTTGGAATCCGCTAAAAGACGCGGATCACCGCCAGTAGTCTGTGGAAACGGGTAGAGCCCAGGAGTGTCGTGTTAGCCATAAACTTCAAACTTCTCCGCAGGATTTTGTTCCTCCGTCCCTATGCGCTCTCCCCATACCAGTGCGCGACGCAGAAGTCGCTCGGATCCGACGCAGTCCACCGCCTTTCGAGAATTTCGGCTTGCTGTGCCTTGCGTGCGATATTCTCGCCATTTCGAACGTGCTTGAGCAGTGCCCGGAATCCGGTCTTAATCTGATGCCGTGCGGCATCTTCACCGAAGAAGTCGGCGACGACGGTCAAGAGTACAGAGATGTAATCCATCTGTGGTGTTGGAATACGGACGTCACGACAGGCAACTATTCGAGGATCATCAATCGTGATGCTTTCTCTCGTGAGTCCCGTGGCATGTGACACCCGACTCTTTAGCTGGTCTAGACTCCAGCCCGGCTGCTTGATATGGCCCCGCTGCACGTGAAAGATAGGGTGAAAAGGTTTTTGTGGGATCTTCTCTACGTCGAAGTGCATCGAGTCCAGCAACGAAAGTTTGCAGGTGCGGGGGGTCGGCTGCTCAAGATGGTAGACGGCAAGATTGGCTCTTGCCTCAATCATCTGCGTGCCTTTATACGTGAAAGAGCCGTCGAGGAAAACCGCACGTAGTTCTTGCGTGCGGGTGCTGCTACCACGTGCCGGAGGTCGCCAGATAAGGGTGCGTAGCCTACCCCTGAGCTGAGACGTTTTTAAGAGAGAACTTTTGGCAGACCCTGATCCAGCGCTTCGGCAGCGCGCTGAATCTCAACATCCACTTCCACATGCTGTGGCTCGACGGCGTGTACGAGGACACCACCGAGCGTCCGCAGCGCAAGCCGCGCCTGCACCGCACCCGTGCGCCCACATCGGCGCAACTGACGCAGCTCGCCAACACCATCGCGCATCGCGTGTGCCGGCACCTGTCGCGCCGCGGCTGGCTCGAAGGCGAAGACGAATCCGTGTTCCTGTCCGACAGCGCGGGTAGCGACGACGGCATGGATGGGCTGCGGATGAGTTCGATGACCTACCGCATCGCCACCGGTCGCGACGCTGGCCGCAAGGTCGTCACGCTGCAAACATTGCCCGGTGACGCAGGCTCGCTGGAGGGCGATGCCGGCAAGGTCGGCGGCTTCTCGCTGCATGCCGGCGTGGCCGCGGAAGCACACGAAAGCCACAAGCTCGAAAAGCTGTGCCGCTACATCACGCGCCCGGCGATCAGCGAGCAGCGGCTGTCGATCTCACCGCAGGGAAGGGTGCGGTATCAGCTCAAGACGCCATGGCGCAATGGCACCACCCATGTCGAATGGGATGCGGTCGACTTCATCGCGAAACTGGCCGCACTGGTCCCGCCACCTCGCGCCCACCTGACCCGTTTCCACGGTGTGTTTGCCCCGAATGCAAACCTGCGTGCGCAGCTGACGCCCTCGGGGCGCGGCAAGCGGCCTGCGGGCGATGCAGTGCCGGTGGACGTCAGCGCCCACGACGAGCCGCGCAGCCCCGAGCAGAAGCGCCGTGCGATGAGCTGGGCGCAACGGCTCAAGCGGGTCTTTTCCATCGACGTCACCACCTGCGCCCACTGCGGCGGCGCGGTGCGGATCGTCGCCAGCATCGAGGAACCCACCGCCATCCGCGCCATCCGCGCCATCCTCGCCCACTTCGAGAAGCACGGCGCGCTGGAGCAAGCGCACTACCGGCCCGCAGCGCGCGCGCCGCCGCCGGCCGCGTGACGAGGTGCCGGCCACACAGCCGGCAGCCAAGCCAGAGTCCGATCCGATGCGGCCACGACCCCGCAGGGCTGCGCTCGGCCCTGTGCCGGGATTCGGTGAGAAATGGCTACGCACTGAGCCGCTGCGCGGCCCCGCGATGTCGAAAACCCACGCATGAACCCCCGATCTGTGCCCGATCTGTGCCCAAAGCGGCGCTTGCGCGGCCGCTTCCTACCCGCCAGACTCGCAAAAAAGGGCGGTTGAACTTCCTATACCCATACCCTAGAAATTGGGCTTTTTCTGAACCAAGTCCGGACGCGCCCGTTGCTGAACGGACGGGCGTGATCTGGATCAAAGCGCCGCGCATCGATTGGCGCAAAGGTATGTACATCCCCCGCAAAGGAGATCGAGTGATGGACAAGACGATGAAGGCGGCCGTGGTCCGCGCATTCGGCAAGCCGCTGGTGATTGAAGAAGTGGCCGTGCCACGCCCCGCCGCTGGCGACATCCTGGTCAAGATCGAGGCCTGTGGCGTCTGCCACACCGACCTGCACGCCGCCGAAGGCGACTGGCCGGTCAAGCCCAACCCTCCGTTCATTCCCGGCCATGAAGGCGTCGGCCATGTAGTGGCCGTGGGTGCCGGTGTCACCCACATCAAGGAAGGCGACCGCGTCGGCATTCCGTGGCTGTACTCGGCCTGTGGCTATTGCGAGCACTGCCTGGGCGGCTGGGAAACCCTGTGCGAAGCGCAGCAGAACAGCGGCTACTCGGTGAACGGTGGTTTCGCCGAGTACGCGCTGGCCAATGCCAACTACGTCGGCCTGCTACCCAAGGAAGTCGGCTTCGTCGAGATCGCGCCGATCCTGTGCGCAGGCGTCACCGTCTACAAGGGTTTGAAGGTCACCGACACCAAGCCCGGCGACTGGGTGGCGATTTCCGGTATCGGCGGCCTTGGCCACATGGCGGTGCAATACGCCAAGGCGATGGGCTTGAACGTTGCCGCGGTGGATATCGACGACAGCAAGCTGGCCCTGGCCAAGCGCCTGGGTGCCAGCGTCACCGTCAATGCCCGCAACACCGACCCGGCCGCCTTCCTGAAGAAGGAAATCGGCGGCGCGCATGGCGCGCTGGTGACGGCGGTATCGCCCAAGGCCTTTGAGCAGGCCCTGGGCATGGTGCGACGGGGCGGCACGGTGTCGCTCAATGGCTTGCCGCCGGGCGATTTCCCCTTGGACATCTTCGGCATGGTGCTCAACGGCATCACCGTGCGCGGCTCCATCGTCGGCACCCGCCTGGACCTGCAGGAATCGCTGCAGTTCGCTGCGGAGGGCAAGGTCGCCGCGACGGTGAGCACCGACACGCTGGAGAACATCAACGACGTGTTCAAGCGCATGCATGAAGGCGCGATCGAGGGCCGGGTGGTGTTGGACTTCAGCGCCTGATGGCAGCCGGCCGGCACCTCTGGTGAGGGGTGCTGGCCGGGTTTGTTTTGGTTTTGGCTGCTGCTGTTGCTGTTGATTTTCTCCTCTCCCCTTGCGGGAGAGGATGCCGAAGGCAGGAGAGGGGAGCGGCGCAGCCGCTTGCACTAACGCCCCCTCAGATTGCACAGCAATCGGCAGCCAGGCATTACCAGCTTCGCGGCTAACGCCGCACTTACAGCTCCTGCAAACACGCTCTCCTAACGAGCATGCACCGCCGCTACCGGCATGCGATCATGTTCACTTCCACATGCTGTGGCTCGACGGCGTGTACGACGCGAACGTCGAGCCCCCGCGGCGCAAGCCGCGCCTGCGCCGCGCCCCCACCTCTGCGCAACTGACGCAGGTCGCCAACACCATCGCGCATCGCGTGTGCCGGCACCTGTCGCGCCGCGGCTGGCTCGAAGGCGAAGACGAATCCGTGTTCCTGTCCGACAGCGCGGGTAGCGACGACGGCATGGATGGGCTGCGGATGAGTTCGATGACCTACCGCATCGCCACCGGTCGCGACGCTGGCCGCAAGGTCGTCACGCTGCAAACATTGCCCGGTGACGCAGGCTCGCTGGAGGGCGACGCCGGCAAGGTCGGCGGCTTCTCGCTGCATGCCGGCGTGGCCGCGGAAGCACACGAGAGCCACAAGCTCGAAAAGCTGTGCCGCTACATCACGCGCCCGGCGATCAGCGAGCAGCGGCTATCGATCTCACCGCAGGGTAGGGTGCGGTATCAGCTCAAGACGCCGTGGCGAAATGGGACCACCCATGTCGAATGGGATGCGGTGGACTTCATCGCCAAGCTGGCGGCACTGGTCCCGCCACCTCGCGCGCATCTCACCCGCTTCCACGGCGTATTCGCCCCGAATGCAAACCTGCGCGCGCAGCTGACGCCCTCGGGGCGCGGCAAGCGGCCTGCGGGCGATGCGGCGCCGGTTGACGCAAGCGCCCACGACGAGCCGCGCAGCCCCGAGCAGAAGCGCCGTGCGATGAGCTGGGCGCAACGGCTCAAGCGGGTCTTTTCCATCGACGTCACCACCTGCGCCCACTGCGGCGGCGCGGTACGGATCGTCGCCAGCATCGAGGAACCCAAAACCATCCGCGCCATCCTCGCCCACTTCGAGAAACACGGCGCGCTGGAGCAAGCGCACTACCGGCCCGCAGCGCGCGCCCCGCCGCCCGCCGCGTGATGAGGCGCCGGCCACACAGCCGGCAGCCAAGCCAGAGTCCGATCCGATGCGGCCACGACCCCGCAGGGCTGCGCTCGGCCCTGTGCCGGGATTCGGTGAGAAATGGCTACGCACTGAGCCGCTGCGTGGCCCCGCGGCCCCGCGATGTCGAAAACCCACGCATGAACCCCCGATCTGTGCCCGATCTGTGCCCAAAGCGGCGCTTGCGCGGCCGCTTCCTACCCGTCAGACTCGCCAAAAAGGGCGGTTGAACTTCCTATACCCGGCCAAGGATCGTGCCGTGGCGATATGAAGCTTCCCTCCCCCTGCGTTGAGTGCTGCCTTGCCCGCAAGCAACACCGCGCCGGGGACTTTGGCACTGCCTCCTATGACGAGCACGCGTCCGCTATATACCCTCCGTATCCTCGACCGGAACGGCCGGGCCCCTGATGCGGCGGAACAGGGGCTAAAGGACACGGTTGTCGTCTATCCGGGTGAAGCCGTGCGGCTCCTTTTGCGGTTCGAGGACTATACCGACCCGGATTTGCCTTACATGTATCACTGCCACATCCTCGAGCACGAAGACGCCGGCATGATGGGGCAATTCACCGTCACAGCCTGAATCAGTAACCGGGCAGAAGACCTGCCACCGACGGCCTCCAGGCTCTCACCAATGCGAGAACCATTTCATGAAAGCATCCGATCTTCTTGTCGCCGCGTTGGAAGCCGAAGGCGTCGAGTATATCTTCGCGGTTCCGGGCGAGGAAAACCTCGATCTTCTGGAATCACTGCGGACCTCGTCGATCCGTCTGATCGTTACCCGGCACGAGCAAGGGGCAGGGTTCATGGCGGCAACCTATGGACGTCTTACCGGTAAAGCCGGTGTATGCCTTGCCACGCTGGGACCAGGGGCGACAAACCTCACGACGCCGGCAGCTTATGCCGCTCTGGGCGCTTTCCCTCTGGTCATGATAACCGGCCAAAAACCCATCAAGGTCTCGAAGCAGGCGCAGTTCCAGATCGTCGATGTCGTCTCGCTTTTCACCCCATTATGTAAGATGGCGAAGCAGATCGTGAATGGGGAGCGCATTCCTTCGCTCGTGCGCGAAGGTTTCAGGAGAGCTCAGGAAGAGCGACCCGGTGCAGTTCTGCTGGAGCTGCCCGAAGACATTGCCGAGGAAGAAACCTCCGAACCGGTCGTTGCGCCCCACCCCCGCCGATATGCGGTGGCCGGAGATGCCGCGCTAGACGAAGCTGCCGAGCGAATTCTCGCCGCGGATCGCCCGCTGCTTTTGGTGGGTGCCGGGGCCAACCGACGTAGCGCCTGCAAGGCGCTCCGAAAGTTCGTCGACGATACCCAATTTCCGTTTTTTAATACGCAAATGGGCAAGGGAGTGCTCGATGAGGCAAGCCCCCTGTATCTGGGAACGGCGGCTCTATCGTCGGATGACTATGTTCATTGTGCCATCGATCGCGCAGACCTGATCGTCAATATCGGCCATGACGTGGTCGAGAAACCGCCCTTCTACATGGAGCCTGACGGACGCACCGTTATCCATATAAATTACAAGGCCGCAGAGGTCGACCAGGTCTATTTTCCGCAGCTGGAGGTCATCGGCGACATTGCCGGATCGATCGAGCGACTGGGAAACCGGCTACGCGGAAAACACCCTAGTGACCCGGCAGCCTACGCCAATGTCCACGAAAATATCGCCGCGCACATCCGCCAAGGCAGCGACGATGGCCGCTTTCCGATGGTGCCCCAGCGCATCGTTGCAGATGTGCGGACGGTCATGGGCCGGGATGATATCGTCGCGCTCGACAATGGTATCTACAAGATCTGGTTCGCCCGCAACTATATCGCGCATGAGCCCAACACCATTCTGCTCGACAACGCGTTGGCGACGATGGGAGCGGGTCTCCCCTCGGCGATGATGGCAGCGATGCTCTCGCCCGAACGCCGCGTGCTCGCCGTGTGCGGCGATGGCGGGTTCATGATGAATTCGCAGGAGGTGGAAACCGCGGTCAGGCTCGGCCTCAACCTCGTGGTGCTCATTCTCAACGATGCCGCTTACGGGATGATCCGGTGGAAGCAGGAACAGCTAGGCTTTCCCGATTACGGCCTGAGTTTCGCCAACCCTGACTTCGTCACCTACGCGAAAAGTTATGGCGCCACGGGCCACCGGATCGACAGCAGCCAAGCGCTGCTTCCGACCTTGAACGACGCATTCGAAAGCGGCGGCGTTCACCTCGTGGATCTGCCGGTAGATTATTCGGAGAACCGAAAAGTTCTGATCGAAGAGCTGAGCGCGATGGAGTGCCCCCAATGACCTGGCAGGTCCTCAATCCTTACGACCAGAAGTGCATCGGCAGCGTGGACCTGGTCGACTGGTCGAAGATCGACCGCTGGCTGGACGAGGCGCGTACGTTGCACGAAGACCGGCAGGCCTGGATTCCGGTTCACGAGCGGATTGCCATCTTGCAGCGTGCGAGCTCGCTCATGCACGAGCGTGCAGAGAGCCTCGCAATGCAGATCGCGCGCGAGGGCGGAAAACCGCTTGTCGACGCCCGTGCGGAAACGAGCCGCGCCGTTCAGAGCGTCGAACTCTGCGTGCATGAACTGTTCGCGAGCGGCGGACGCCAGATTCCGATGGAGCTGACCGAGGCGGGCGCAGGCCGAACAGCCTACACCTTTCGGGAGCCGATCGGGCCGGTGGTCGCGATTTCGGCGTTCAACCATCCCCTTAATCTGATCGCCCATCAGGTTGGCCCCGCTGTCGCGACGGGATGTCCCGTTTTGGTGAAACCGGCCAAGGATACTCCGTTGTCCTGCAAGAGTTTCGTGGAAATCCTGTACGAGGCAGGCCTAGACGAACGCTGGTGCCGCTTCGTGCCCTGCACGGACGATGTCGCCGAACAAATGGTCACGGATCCGCGAACGGCGTTCTTCTCCTTCATCGGCTCAGCCAAGGTAGGCTGGATGCTCCGTTCGAGGCTCGCACCCGGTACACGTGTGGCGCTGGAACATGGGGGCGCGGCCCCGGTCATCGTCGATGAGAATATACCACGCGAAAACGTCATTCCGTCGCTCCTGAAAGGGGGGTTTTATCATTCCGGTCAGGTCTGCGTATCGGTCCAGCGGGTGTTCGTTCCGCGTGCCGAACTGCCGGACTTCGCTGCCGCGCTCGCTGCGGGCGCAAAGGCACTGAAGGTGGGGGACCCCACCAACGAGGAAACTCAGTGCGGTCCTCTCATTCGCCCTGCCGAGGTCGACCGGATCGAAGCCTGGGTCGCGGCCGCCGTCGAGAGCGGCGCCGAGCTAGCCGCAGGTGGCAAGCGCATCGGCCCGACGCTGTATCATCCCACCGTTCTTATCGATCCGCCTCGCGCCGCCAAGGTCTCGCGAGAGGAGGTGTTCGGGCCCGTTGTGTGCCTCTACGGATACGACAGTATCGATGCAGCCATTTCCCAGGCGAACGAGCTGCCTTATTCCTTTCAGGCCGCCGTATTTACCGAGCGACAGCACATTGCCGATTATTGCGTCGAGCGCCTGTCGGGCTCCACAGTGCTGGTCAACGACCATACCGCCTTCCGAGTCGACTGGATGCCCTTCGCAGGTCGACGGCACTCCGGTCTCGGAACAGGCGGTATCGGATATACAATGTCCGATATGAGCCCGGAAAAGATGGTGATAACGAGGAGCTCGTCCGGCCTCGATTAGCACCGGCTGCAATCAAACCGACGAATCACATCGCTTTCAGCGCGCTTCTGCCTCTGACAGCTTTCAAGTTTTGAGCGAAGATACCAAGGCTGTGCCGGTTGCGCTCGGAGTTGCCCGGTACAGGCGCAAGCTGCGCCAGCGCCGTGTTCACTGCCGGCATCCCGCCCGCGCATTACCGCGGTGGATCAGTGATCGGGGTCGCTAGCCGGAGGATGCGTCGGTATCAGCTGATCGTCGCATTCGGTCGCGAGGCATGCCTCGAGGGTTGCGTGAGCGATGCGGGGACCGGTCAAGCCGAAGCCACGCCCAGAATGCAAAGCAACCGGCGATCTCGGCGAATGCCGCACCGACGTAGATAATATAGGTCATCCGGAGACGATGTCGCACAAGGAGGCGCGAGCAGCAATGTCGCTGCGCTGGTCGTTTGTGGCAGCGGTAATTTGCTCAGGACATCTTGAATAGATGCGTCGAACAGCAGCGATCTTAAGCATCTAGGCCAATGCGGGAGAGGCCTTAGGGTCCAGACTCGTTCAAAGCCAGAATGCTACGGCGGCAGCGAGGCTTACGGCTGACAGGAAGTTTCTGGCGAGCTTGTCGTAGCGGGTAGCGATGCGGCGGAAGTCCTTGAGGCGGCAGAACATGGCCTCGACCCGCCAACGGTCCTTATAGCGGCGTTCGTCATACTGGATCGGGCGCTTGCGGTTGCGCCGTCCGGGAATCACAGGGATCGTGCCCTGCTCACGCAAGGCGACCCTGATGCGGTTTGCATCATAGCCACGGTCGGCGATCACCCGCTTCATGCCGATGGTCTCGCCGATCAGCAGGTCCGCGCCCTTCACATCCGACGTGTTGCCGGGCGTCAGGACGAGGCGCAGTGGTCTTCCGAGAACATCGACAAGCGCGTGGATCTTGGTTGTCCTGCCTCCACGCGAGATGCCAATGGCGTTGGCCCGCGCCCCCCTTTTGCGCCACCGGCAGAGCGGTGAGCCTTGATGTAGCTGCTGTCGATCTGGCCGGTCTCCGCGATCCAGCCTTGCTCGGTCAGCGCCGCCAGGATGCGCGTCCAGATGCCGCGGCGGCTCCACCGGTTCCAGCGATTGTAGACCGCACTGAGCCGCTGCGCGGCCCCGCGATGTCGAAAACCCACGCATGAACCCCCGATCTGTGCCCGATCTGTGCCCAAAGCGGCGCTTGCGCGGCCGCTTCCTACCGCCAGACTCGCCAAAAAGGGCGGTTGAACTTCCTATACCCCACGGAAGGCCAAGTCAACGGGGATACGCACAAAGTCAGCAAATCAACGATTTAAGCTGAAGCGTGACGTTTAGACTATCGACTGCACGAGTATCATCCTTGACTCAGGCTACCTAAGGAAGGTCTGATCAAAGCGCTCTGATGCTTGGATTTGCGCGCCAAGGCGCCTGATCGATCTGGATATGATCACTTTTGCGCCATTTCTGGCGGTTTGCGACGGGTTTCCCCGTCCACCAGGCGGATTTACCCCGCCGGCAGCAACAAGTGTCGTCGCGCCATCCACAGCTTCGACAACGCGAACAATGTCAGCACCTGCGCCGCGTTCTTCGCCAAGCCGCGGTAGCGCACCTTGGTGTAGCCGAACTGCCGCTTCACCACCCGGAACGGGTGCTCCACCTTTGCCCGCACGCTGGCCTTGAAGTGCTCCCAGCGCTCGGCGTATTTGCGCTCGCGCGTGTTCTTCATCGCCCGCAGCTTCGACGGCTTCTCCGCGATCCGGAACACGGCCTGCACCTGCTGCAGTTCCTCGCGCTTGTCCGCACCGGTGTAGCCGCTGTCGCCACTGATCGTGTCCTCCCGGCCGTGCAGCAGCTTGTGCACCTGCGTCACGTCGGCCACGTTCGCCGCCGTGCACTCCACGTGGTGCACCAGGCCCGACTCCTCGTCCACGCCAATGTGCGCCTTCATCCCGAAGTGCCACTGGTTGCCCTTCTTCGTCTGCTGCATCTGCGGGTCGCGCTGGCCGTCCTTGTTCTTGGTCGAACTCGGCGCCGCGATGATCGTGGCGTCCACGATCGTGCCCGCACGCAAGCTCTGGCCCTTGCGGGCCAGGTGCGCGTTCACCCGCTCCAGCAGCTGCGGCGCAAGTTCGTGCGTTTCCAGCAGCCGACGGAAGTTGAGGATCGTGGTCTCGTCGGGAATGTCGTCCAGCCCGCTGAGGCCGGCGAATCGCCGCAGCACCGCCGTGTCGTACAGCGCCTCTTCCATGGCCGGATCACTGAGCGCGTACCACTGCTGCAGGAAGTGGATGCGCAGCATCGTCGCGACCGCATAGGGCTGCCGGCCGGGACGGCCCATCTTCGGATAGTGCGGCTCGATCAGCTTCAGCAGCGCATTCCACGGCACCACCTGCTCCATCTCCGCCAGGAAGATCTCCTTGCGGGTCCGCTTGCGCTGGCCCAGGCCTTCGGCATCACCGAACGTCAGTTGCATCGATCGTCATCCAATTCAGGTCGCGCTATTGTCGCCCGCAACGGGGGGAGTTGTTCAGACCTTCCCTAACCGTCTTTCTTAGGATTCATTCGCCTCTTCTTTCGCCATCGCACGCTTGGCACGTGCGATCCCGCGCGATTCGCTCTTCTTAAGACTTGACTTCAGAAGCTCAGGCTTCCTTTCAAGATAGCTCTGTAGATCCTCGTCAATCACGCTCAGTGGAAAGAGCTTTCGCTCATCGAAGATGCTTAACTTGATTGACCAAAGATATTCCATTGTGTCCGCGGCACGGTGATCGCTCGGCGTTCGTGCCTTCTTCCTCCAAGCCGCCATGGGCTGCTTGGCAGCTTCAGTTGCTGCAGCACTGGGTGTAACTTCACGATCTCCGCAGAACACACGCCGGTTGACCAAATGTAGAAATATCCCGCTGGTCTGGCCGTCGAAACCGGGGCGGTCGCAATAGTGTTTGATGGCAAAGTAGATGGCATCTCTAAGGCAGATCGCCTCCTCTAGGTGCGCCTGGCTCATCGCACGCCGATACATCAGGCATAGCAACAAGATGGCATTCAGCGATCTGCGTTTGATCAGTCCTTCCAGCGGCCCGCTGAACTGCGCCTGGGTACAGGAATGCAATGCCGGCAGAGAGAGTTTCATTTCTCTAGCAATGAACTCATCGGTCCCATCCGGCTGGAAAAGCCTCAGGTCATGAAGCAATTCCTGGATGAGAGCCTCTCGTATGTCAGCGGACATTTCGGTTGGACCGAGCACATCTCGCCACAAGCGATGGAGATAGATTTCCCGGGTCTCTTCAAACCCTTCGTGCGATGCCACGACCTCTACCAAGCTGCGATTGCCAAGAGCTACGCGCTTGCGTCCTGGGTCCAGCCCGTCGCGCCTGACTCGCCAGAACGCACGTAAGTCATCGTGCTCTTCACCCAGTAGGCGCCGATCCAGGCCACGCAATGAGCAGTCCCAGCTCCAGGTGCGCCACAGGATTTCGTTCAGCCAGAGCCACGCGCGCAGTCGAATCACCGGATCAGCGCGACGTCTGGTCCGTTTGGGTCCAACTGGAGCAGTTTTAGTAGGTAATAGTTCCATATCAATGCTCCACGCAGTGTGTCTAACTGCACCGGATAGCGCAACAAAGCGAAAGAGCAATGCATGAAATTGACGACATCACGCAACGCCTGCTGCGTGCCCACGGCGAGCTGATTGGGGGTGAGGCGCTGATGAAATGCTTGGGATACCGAACGGCGCGTGCGTATCAGATGGCCGTACGTAATGGTCATGTGCCCGTGCAGACGTTCGAATTACGCGGGCGCCGGGGGCGATTCGCCCGGACGGTGGATGTCGCCTACTGGCTCAACTCCCTAGGCCAAGACAAGCAGGGAGCAGCAGAATGAGGACAACCATGCGCAGGAGGTGGCCGATGCTCAGTTAGCAGCGCACATCAGTTTGAATTTACAGGCGACCCAACGCACAAAAGCCCGGAAACCCTTGCAGGGGCTCTTCCAGGCTTTCGGCTCAAAGCTTGCGGGCTTTCCCCGAAGTGTGATGGTCGATTCCTGCCCTGTCAAGCCCTTTCCGCGGATATTTCCTGGGGAGACGGGCAGGGCTTTCTCCAATTCCGGTCTGGGCATGCTAGACCGGTCAGGGACGAACATGGCACAACACCACCGCCTGGGCCCCGAGGCCCGAGACATCACCGTGGCCTTCGTGGCCTCCCTCACCGAAACCGAAATCAAGGACTTCTTCACCACCGCGAGGTGGAATTCGACAGAGAAACAGGGCTGTCCCCACTGTGGGGCGTTCGAGGCGCATTACGAGCGGCGTGTCCGCCGACGCACGTCTAGACGTCCTGCAAGCTCGTCGAATCGGTCGCCACAGTGGATGTGCAAAGCATGTTTCGAAGTGTTTTCGGTCACTTCGGGCACGCTATTCCATCAGACGCAGCTTCCCCTCCGCAAACTCCTGCTCGCAATCGTGTTGACCCTCGGAGCTGCCAATGGCATGTCCAACGTGACACTGAGCAGTCACTTGGGTGTGACGCCCAAAACGGCATTCCTGCTCCAGCATCGGCTGCGCGAAGCCATGGCCGACGATGGACCGGTGGGCAAATTTTCCGGCATCGTGCAGATGGATGGCGGGTATTTCGCAGGGAAGCCATATAAGCCCAATCGCAAGATGCGGGTATCCAAAGAGCAGTTGCAACGGCGCTGGGGAAAAAAGCCTATGGGTGAGTCGGAAACGCCGTGGCGTGCGATGGGTATGACACGCAAGAACTATCTCAAGCGGACGAACAAGCGGACGGTGTTAGTGGTCGCACATTCGGATGGCCCGGTCGGTACAGGCGCAAAACAAGTCGCAGTGGCAATCAGCCAGGGAGAACACGAGTCCGCCATACGGCACCTAGCGGAAACATTTGTTGAACCTGGCGCACTCATCATGACCGACGAGGCTGGCGCATACACCTGCCTCGCAGCCCACTGGGAACACGCTAGCGTGTCGCACGCCACGGAGTTTTCGAATGCCGACGGCGTCAATGACAACCACTGCGAAGCATTTTTCAGCCGTATGCGTCGGGCAGAGTACGGAATCTTCCACGGCTATCGGCCGTTGTACTTGCACCTATATGCTTGGGAAGCTGCTTGGCGGCACAACCACCGCCGCGTGACTAAGCGTGCGCAGGTCGAAAGGCTGCTGGCCAAGTGCCTGAGCATGGGGCCGTCGGTGCGCTTTCGCGGATATCATGCCGGCAAAGGGGTGAGGAAGGAAACGCTAATCTAGCGGGACTTCGGGCGCCATACGATGGTCTGACCATCCTCGGCGAACTGATGCTCAGCCAATCCCTCCAGCAATAATTGCTGGAGGGCTTTTTGTACTGCGCATCGCCTAATTGGCCAGCCTACGCAAGATGTCTGCACCTTTTCGTTCAGCCAATTCACGTCGACCCAGGCGGTACGCGATAGGTGCGCACGAACGAGCTCGCGGATGGCCAACGTTCGATGGGATGGGCGCGGTCCGGAAAGCTCACCGATCTCGAAATGGAGCGGGTGCTGCTGCCAGAGTCGCTCAACGTTAACGCGTCTCCGCTGCAGCTCCCGTGCCCGACTGAAGTCGCCTTGTGAGTGCGCATCAAGTTCAGCTTGCCGCAGAGCTTGTAGCGTTTCAATCAACCATTTGACCGTAGGCGGAGTCCTCAGCATCCGCAGAGTTAACCGCAAGTGTCGATTTCGGTCTTGGTACCACGCTACCTAAGGGCGCGCGCTGGGGACAAGAAAAAGGCCCCTCGAAAGGGGCTGGTTGGATCAGGCTTGGTACACGAAGTAGTGTTCGCGCTGACGCGGGAAGAACACATGCTTCCACGTGTCGCCGCCGGTGTTGCCACCGTCGAAGACGACCATCTCGTAGTCGTCAATGTCGGTGTCCACCAAGTCGGCGCCGGCGATATGGCGCATGTGCAGCGTGCCGTGCGTGCGCTCGAATACCAGGATCTGGCCGATGGCGTCGTCCTGGCTCATGGCGTTGACGCAGGCTCCGAGCTGGTGCTCGAAGTCCGGTGCGCGCGAAATGAGGTTGGGGAACATGAGGTTGCTCCTATGAAAATGGACCAGCCCGACTCTTGGGGGAGACGGGCTGGCATGAGGGGACAAAGAGGAAGACCCGCGTGTCGCGCGGCTGCTAGCCCTCGGCCAGCGGCAGGCCCAGCAACGCGGGTGCGTCTGCATCGAGGATGAGGATGCGCACATCGGCCTGGCCAGCCAGTTCAAGGATGTTCGCCAGGTCGTCCGGCATGCCCTTGTTCCGGTGCTCCTGTCGAAGCTGCTCGGCGGTGATGCCCTCGGCGTGCTCCAGGTTCTGGTCCGTCCAGGGCGTGGAAATCAGCTTGACGCCGATCGCCGGGCTGTACGGCACACGGAAGGCGATGAACAACATGGCCTCCGGCGTGGCGATGTCCGCCAGGCCGGCGAGGTAGTGCCAGCTATCGACCGTGATGTGCTCACGGCTGATTTCCCAGCACCGGCTGTAGTAGCCGGTCTCGAAACTCAGGCGCTGCATCGCTTCCCGCGCGGCCTCGGCCGAATAGGCGTCACCGACGTGGACTGGGCGGCCGTCGAAGTCCTCGCCATGGATGGCATAGACCACGGCACCGATCACACCTTCGCCGCTGACGCCTTCACCGGCATCGCATTCGGCCAGTACCTCGGCGTTCACGGCTTCGCGGCCATCGCTGACCACGGCGAAATCGTTGGCGACGATGCAGGACGATGAAACCAGTTCCTCGTCGGAGAGGTGTTGCTGGCTCGCGTGGATGTTGCGCCAGACATGCGGGCTTCCGTCCTCGTAGCTGATGCACAGCGTGCGGACGATTTTCAGATTCCAGTAGCCACGGTGAAAGGGATTGGGTTTCTGGGACATTGGGAACTCTCCAGATTGAATAATGGAGCCAATTCCCGCCACCGGGAATTGGACCCGGTGGGTTGAAAATGGAAAATGCGTCAGGCGGCGCTGATCGTTGGCATCTGGGCCAGTCGGTCGGCGACGCGACGGCGCACATTCAGGCGGAACTGCTCGTCGTTGATGCCTGCGAGCAGGTTGGCGGCCTCCAGCGCGATCAATGCCGAGGCCTCTTCGATGTCGGCGGACAGGATCGTCTTGCGCAGTTGGTCGCCGAGTTGGAGCGCCTGCGAGGACGTTCTGAAGACCTGGACCTCGCGGCTCAGGTAGCAGCCGTTGCCGCCGAACTCGAACAGCCTCGGCCTGCTGCAATGCCAGCAGCCTTCGAACTGGATGGCGGTCAGGCGATGGCCGTCATCGAAGCAGGAAGCGATCAGAAGCAAGGCTTCCAGGTCGGCGCTGTCCTCGAACTTGTGGTGCTCGATCAGGTTCTCCAGCTCCGCGTCCTGCTCGGCACCGAAGTGCGCGGCCAGCCGTTCGAGCAGAGGTGGAATCGACAACTCTTCGTCGTCGGGCATGGGGATGCCGAGTTGTGCGGCCAGGTCTTCCAGGCCGTCCAGCACATCCGTCCAGCGCGGATCATTGGTCTCGGCGATCTGGGCGATGTAGGCCTGCCCGTTGCCGGGATGGCCTTCGTTCAGCGCGAAGGCGCCGAACAGCGCCTTGATGACGGGGGTGACACGCTCCAGCACGAGAACGCCCGTGCCTTCGTAGTAGTTGTTCGCCATGGTGGCTCCTTTCGAGAAAGCGGAGCCAGCCCATGCGGACGATGGCATCCGCAGGGTGATGGAGAAGAAATTGAGGGACATGGCCTTTTGGGCGCATGTCCCTCTCGGGGGGAACGAAAGACAGTGGTGTGCCGGAGACCGGCTCACCAACCGTTGTAGTTCACGAGCAGGTCGGCGATGACCTTGCGGCGTTGCAGGTCGAGACCGTCGAAGTCCGACAGCCCGTGGAAGTGGCAGCGCTTGAGCATGGCACCGCCCTCACGCGCGTTGTAGAAGCTGACCATGGCAGACAGGAACATGCGTTCGCCGCTGCTCAGGACGCCGAGGGCGTCGTTGAGCCGCAGCATGTTGGGACGCAGATCCCACTTGCTCTTGGCCTGGTTCAGACCTTCACGGGTGCCGTCGCCGAACCACTCGGGGCCAGCAATCTCGACGCCACGCTTCCATGCCTCGAAAAAGGCTTGAGGCGCGGCGGCGAAATGCTGTTCTTCCCGCATGATCTGATCGACGACTTCCCGCGGCAGTAGCTGGTTCATGACGTGATTCCTCCAGTTTGGATCAAGGAACGGCGAGCTGGGACCAGCCGCCTCTTTCGAGGGCACGTTGAGCCGCGGCATAGCTGCGGAAGTACTCGCGGGATTCCCGCGAAACGGGGCCTTCGGTATCGCGCGTGCCGATGTAGTGGCCGGCGGCGCTTTGCAGGACTTCGAGCGGCAGGAACTTGCCGCAGTAGGTCGAGGCCAATTGCCCGAAGGTTTGGCCGAAAGAGGCTTGCTGGGACATGGATAGGCTCCTTGGAAAAGCGGGGCCTCGTCCCTCACGGGATGGCGGCTCCCGCACGCGGTTGATAAAAGGCATCGACGTCACGAGGACGCGCGTCCGCAGACTTGATGCGATGCGGACTGGTGGGTAACGCGGGAGAGACCCGCGACAGCCTAAAACCCTGGCTGCTGGCATGTGCTGACGAATCAGCGAACATGCGGGCAGCTTCGTGCGCGGACCGCGCTGCGTCAGTTGGAAAATGGCATCCAGCCCAGACCCGATTGATGGGGACCGAAAGAAAGAAGCCCCGCATCGAGTGCGGGGCTGTCAGGAGGGTGCGGTGACGCTGGGTCAGTCGGGCTTGTCGCCCAGGACATACTGCTTCCACAAATCGAATGCCTGCTCGGGTGGAAGCTCGGCCAGGATGACGATGGGCTGGGCCTGCCGGGCGCGCAGCGAAGCGAAGTACGCCTTCCGGTCGGCGATGGCTTTGAGCTTGATGCCCTTGATAAACAGCAGTTTGCCTTCCTTGATGAACAGCACCTTGTTGCCGATGTCGCGGTTGAATGCGGCTCGCACCTTGCGTTCCGCGTGCATGGCGTCGGCCAGCTCATCGACCAGGAAGTCGAGCGTCATGTCGATGTAGTGAGGGTCTTCACTCTCGTGGCCGAGGTCAAGCGGCGCAGGCGGCAGGCCCTTGGCGAAGGCTTCGGCCTGCGCCAGTAGCCCCGCCTTGCCGTTGAGCGCGTGGAGGAACGTCGAGCCACCGTGGCCGTCGTTGCGGGCCTCGGCGATGGGAGTACCGTCGAACACGACGGTTGCGTTGAAGCACAGTGTTTCCTCGCTGGCGAAGTCGGCCACCTTGAGGTTCTTCAGCGTAATGCGGTCTTGCTTGGTGATGTTGTCCATGGGGAAGTCCTGAGATCGACCGGGTGGCGACATGCTCCTGACGGGACGTGGCGGCCATCCCGTGGGTTGGAGAAATGAGGCATCGATGCCCAGTGGGCAGCGTTCGCCGGTGAGATGCCGAGGCGAACTGGCGGGTGGCGTGGGTGAAACCCGCGGCAGCCTTGACACCCTGGCTACGGGCTGTTGCCGAACCATCGGCAATGCAAGAGGGAGAATGGAGTGGCCCGCAGGCTGCGTCGCCGATCAATCCGAAGCGGTCGAGCCCGTCTTGTGCAGGTACTGCACCAGGCGCTGGCCCAGCCACGCCATGCACGGGACGGCCATGGAGTTGCCGATCGCCTTGTAGCGCGGAGCATCTGCAGCGGGCTTGCCGCGGTACGGGATCAGCGTGTAGTCGTCGGGCATGCCTTGCAGCCGCTCGCACTCCACGGGCATCAGCCGCCGCACCCGCCAATGCGACCAGTCGCCGGGGCCAGGGTCGTTCCAGTCGTAGCGGAAATGCGCCTCGAAGTCGGGAGCCAGGACATAGGGCTTGTCCGCGCCGCCGCCGCTGGTGCGCAGTGCGCCCGCTACGCTGCCGCCCAGCTCGGCGGCAAGACCCTGCTCGCGGCCGTGCAGAGACACGCAGGCCACCATAGGTACGCCGTAGCCCGGCTTGCCGTTGGACAGCACGGTGCAAGCGACCTGGCCATGGCCCGACTCGAAGCGCACTTCACCGCGGTTGTTCTGCGCGAACGCGATGGCGGGCACGACCCCGGCGTTCGCATGGCTGTTGCAATGGCCGCCAGCGCGCAACGTCGGTGTCAGGTCGAGCGTGGCATCGGCGCCGCTGCCCTGCGCGATGAAGGCGATGATCGGAACACCCTTGCCGGTGCCGTCCTCGCTGCTGCCCTTGCCGTTGTTGGCGGTGTCGAGGGTGTGGCTGATGTTGCCTGCGACGGATTGCACCAAGTAGGTCTCGGTGCAGATGTCGTGCTTCGGGCCGCCAGCCATCAAACTGGCTGCAAGATCGGTCGGGCCACGCCCATTGCTGAACCCAAACGTCGTCGTGACCTTGCCGCAGGGCTGCTTCAGTCCTGCATATCCGTCTGCTGGGTCAACACTAGGTTCAGCAGTGCAGGCAGCTTCTTGCCACGGCGCGCTGCCCGCACAAGAATCCCCGAGCAGGCCTGCGCGCTCAAAAAGTACTTCTGCGGGATCGAGGTCATCTCCACCACTTGCCACAAGAAACACACGCTTGCGGCGTTGGGCGACACCGAAATATTGAGCATCGAGCACGCGCCAGGCGATGCGGCGGCGGGGTCCAGACACACAACCAGCGTACGCCCATTTTTCCCCTGGCGGCTGGAGCGCACGGCTTTCTCCGGCCAGTGCGCCCAGGAAATGCCCGAAGGCATTGCTGCGGTCGTTGAGTACGCCTGGGACGTTTTCCCAGACGAGCGTGGCCGCCGGGCGGCTGTCTTGTTGGCGGGTTTGGTCGATGGCATTGGCAAGCTCCACATAGGCAAGGGAAAGGGCACCGCGCGGGTCATCCAGCCCGCGACGGCTACCTGCAACGCTGAACGACTGGCACGGCGTGCCGCCGACCAGGATGTCGGGCGCTGGCACAGTGCCGGCACGCACCTGGCGGGCGATCGCGGTCATGTCGCCCAGATTGGGCACGCGGGGGTAACGGTGGGCGAGCACGGCGCTCGGGAACGGCTCGATCTCGGCGAACCATGCGGCTTCGAGGCCGAGAGGTTGCCAGGCGAGGCTCACGGCCTCAATGCCGCTGCACACGCTGCCGTACAGCAGTGGCGCGGTTTGGGGCACACCGCGTGGGGGGCGAGGTTGCGGGTTCATGTCGGGTCTCCTGTTTGTGTGGCCTTGGACTGTGTGGCCGGGCCGGGACGTTGATCGGCAGGAGAAAGGCGCCGAAGGCCCAGTGGCCTCCGGCTCGGGATGACAGAACCACCCGTGGGCTGTTGCAGGCCCGGTTGTCGCTAGAACCGGCTGCTCATCAAGCAATCGCACCCGGCGCATGTCGTGGTTGGCGCCGGCATCTTCTGGCGCACATCCGCGCACAAAAGGAGCCCAGTTTTTCGCCGTTGGGCACGGCATCGAATACCGCTGACCACGAAGGGTCTCCGGGTGGCTCGCAGGCGGGCAAGCCATCGGGGGACCCTTCGCAGAAGCGGAAAAATGCAGATCAGTAGAACGCGCCGGGAAACCCCGGACATGGTTCGTGGAGAAGCTACCTTCAGGTCCCGCGGCCGGGGACGGCCGGGCGGGACGCGCACACGGACAAGAGAAGGCGTTGCGCGCTGGGCGTCCCGCAGGGCGTGCGGGACATGGGCCACGCCGCCGATGGCGGACACGGCTCTCGGGGAACGGGGTCGGTCAAGAGCCTTTGCGGCCGCTACTGCCATAAAGGCGTAGAGATCGCGAGGCTCCGCGTTTGGACGCGCCGGATTCGACCGGCAGCGTACCTTTGCAGTCGGGGTAGCGACTGCACGACCAGAAGGGGCCGGTCTTGCCGGTGCGCTGGCGCGTGGGTGCGCCGCACTGCGGGCAAGCGGGTCCCTGGGGAACCTTGATGGACAGCGAGGTGCTGCCGTACTGCGCGATCAGTTGCGAAATCCATGCGGCCTGCTTGCCGATAAACACATCCAGGGTGAGCTGACCAGCCTCGATCATGTCGAGCGCCTGTTCCCACACTGCCGTCGTGCCGGGGTCTGCAATCGCCGCGGGTACGGCGTCGATCAGGGTGAACGCTGCATCCGATGCGCGAATGGAGCGTCCTTTCTTCACAAGGTAGCTGCGGGCGATCAACCCGCTGATGATGTTGGCCCGCGTGGCCTCTGTGCCGATGCCGACCGTATCCTTGAGCTTCTGCTTCAGGCGCGGGTCCGTCACCAGCTTGGCGACCCCCTTCATGGATTTGACCAGCTCGCCCTGCGTGTAAGGCTTGGGCGGCATCGTCTTGAGCGCCTTGATCTCGGCCTCGGTCACCTGACACGCCATGCCTTCGCGCAGCACGGGGAGTACCTGGCTGCGTGCCGTGGCTTCACCGTCCTCGTCCGCTTGCGGCTCGGCCAGCACCAGGCGCCAGCCCTTGACGATCACCTGTTTTCCGGTGGCCACCAGCTTCTGCTGGTCGCAGGACAGCTTGGCGACAGTGCGGTCGAACTCGTGGTGAGGGAGGAACTGCGCCAGGTAGTGCGCGCGGATCAGCCGGTACACCGCCAGTTCCTTCTCGCTCATGGCCGAGAGGTTCGCGGGTTCCAAGGTGGGAATGATGCCATGGTGCGCCGTCACTTTGCCGTCGTTCCAGGCGCGCGAGCGCTGGGAGCGGTCGAGCTGGCCCATGATCGGGCGCAGCGAGGGATCGGTCTTGAGCAGGCTGTCCAGAACAGTGGGCACCTCGGCAAACATGCTTTCGGGCAGGTAGCCTGAATCGGAACGCGGGTACGTAGTGGCCTTGTGGGTCTCGTACAGGGACTGGGCGATCTCCAGGGTTTCTTGAACATCCAGCCCAAGCTGTTTGGAACAGACCTCCTGCAAGGTGCCCAGGTCGAACAGCAGCGGCGGGCCTTCACGCATGTGTTCGGTCTCGACAAACACCACCTGAGCGCTACCCGCAGCGCGGATCTGTTGCGCGGCTTGCTGGGCAACCGGCTGTTGCAGGCAGCGGCCAGCGTCGTCGGTGCAGCCATCGGGCGGAACCCACTGCGCGCTGAAAGCCTGTCCACCCGCAGACAGGGACACGTCGATGGCCCAGAACGGCACCGACTTGAAGGCCGCGATCTCGCGGTCGCGGTCCACGACGAGCTTCAGGGTCGGCGTCTGCACGCGCCCGACGGACAGCACGCCGTCGTAGCCGGCCTGACGCCCGAGCACCGTGAACAACCGGCTGAGGTTCATGCCCACGAGCCAGTCGGCGCGTGAGCGCGCAAGCGCCGAGTAGTACATCGGCAGCGTGTCGGATGAGGGCCGCAACTTGCCGAGCGCGGTGCGGATCGACGCATCGTTGAGCGCCGACAACCACAGCCGTTCGATGGGGCCGCGGTAACCGCACAGGTCGATGATCTCGCGGGCGATCAGCTCTCCCTCGCGGTCGGCATCGGTGGCGATGACCAAATGGGTCGCCTTCGCCAGAAGCGCTTTGACGACCTTGAATTGCGTGGCGGTCTTCGGTTTGACCTCGACCCGCCACTGCTGGGGAACGATGGGCAACTGCTCCAGCGACCAGCGCTTGAGCGCCGCGTCATAGACCTCGGGAGCTGCTGCTTCTACGAGATGGCCAATGCACCAGGTGACGGTGACGCCGGAGCCGCTGAGACAGCCTTCACCGCGCTGCGTCGCGCCGAGAATCCGGCCAATGTCTTTGCCCTGGGAGGGCTTCTCGCACAAGAACAGCCGCATGTCAGTCCATCCGATTTCCATGGTTCATTGAGTTGCGGGAATCGAGGATGCCGAACACCACCAAGGGCAGCAGCAAACAAGCCGCATGCGGTGGCGACCACTTTTACGGGATGGGATGGCGGGGACGGGAGTGGCGTTCGGCCGGGGATGTGCGGGCCGGGAGCCGCGATTTTTTGGAGCGCACGGACGCCGGTGGACGTTGATGGAGCTATCCCCTGGGGATAGCTCGCGAGGGCATGGGGGCGACGGACGACTGCCACCGCCCCATGCCGGATCACTTCCTGCGCTTCGGCTCCTTCGGCGCGGTCGGTTCCTGGGCGGCCAGGGGTTTCGGCTGCGCATCCTGCGCGGCCTCTTGCTGCCTGGGGCTGAGGGCTACGGACTCGATGCGGAACGGCAGGATGCCGACGCTGCGCGCGTTGATCTGCCAGGTCTCGCGCGGCTGATCCTCGTTGTCCGTCCAAGGTTCGCGCTCCATCCGGCCGACGACCAGCACGCGCATGCCCTTCTGGTAGAGGTCCTTCCAGTGCGCGGCGTCGCGGTGCCAGATTTCCACCGGCGCCCAGAAGCCGCCGCGATCCTCGAAGGTGCCATCCTTCTTGGGAATGGGGTTGTCGAAATAGACGTTCAGGCGCAGAAGGCGGCTGGGCTCGTCGTTGCCGTTGGGGAACTCCCGGTACTCGGGGGGCGAGCCGATGTTGCCCTCGCCAGAAAAATGCGTACTCATGTTGCAATCTCCGTGGTGGTTGAAATACCCGCACCTGGTCGGTGACGAGCGCGTGCTGGGTTGCCCGGCGCGATCACTGATCGCGCAGTGCGGGTGGGATGGACTTGAGCCGACGCAGGTAAGCGTCTTCCGCCTCGGTGGCCTTGCTGGCACACTCCTGGGCCAGCCTGCCCAAGGTGTGCAACAGGCTGATCTGCATGTTCAGCGTGATGCGCTGCAGCTCGATGGCGTGCAAGTCGGCCAGCAGGTTGACCGGCGTGCTGGTACTCGCCATCAGCTCCTGCCACAGTGCCACGCCCATGGCCGAGCGGTCGTGCTTGCGCCAGCGAAGAAACGCCGTGCCTGCGCCAGTTGTCTGCTGGGCCAGTTCGATGGGGAGCAGGTGGAAGGGATGCCCGAGGGCTTGTTGCAGCACCTGTCGCTGCGCCAAGCCAATCAACTCGTCGCGCATGGCGAAGCACTGGCTGGCCCAGGCCTCCAAGTCCCCTTTACCCTTAAAGGGCTTTAAAAGGCCTTTTTGAGAGGCTGCGTGTTCCAACTGCATGAAGGCTGTCTGTTGCAGAGGGCGGAAGTAGCGGGTGTCGCGGTTTGGGTCGCTCATGCCTGCGCGTCCTCGCCGGCCGTCGCTTCGGGGGCGGCGGCCTCGTCGCTGGGCGATGCGGCTGCGGCAGGACCGTCACCGCGCTGCTGCAGGCCACGGCGCATGATGGGCGGCGCGAACTTCGAGCGGCGCGTGCCCTCCAGCACGTCCGGCGGCATCTCGCCGAACTTTTCCAACGCCGCCCGCGCTGCGGCATTCTTGGCGGCGAAGTCGTCGCGGGTGCAGCCCGAGTAGCGGTACTGCTGGGCCAGCGAGAACAGGCTGCGCAGTGCATGCGCGCCTTCGTTGAGCCAGCGTTCGAGCGTCGAGCGATCGATCAGCGCGGTGTGGTGCGCGAGGATCAGCTTGCGGGCGATATCGTCGTAGTCGGCGAGCAGGTACACGGCGGCAAAGCCGAGCTGCGCATTGACGAACAGCGGCAGCTTGACCGGCTGGACGTTGAGGTTTTCGCCCAGGGTGAGTGCCGGCGGCACGCTCGCCAGGGCCTGGTCCACCTGTTCGCGCAGCGATTGCAGCGTGGCCTTGGTCTGGTCGAGCTTGTCCTCGATGCGGAGCATCCAGAAGTCGCTGTACGGGTCGTCCTGCTCCGAGCCGCGCCGCATCTTGTTCATCTGGGCGATGTAGCCGTTCAGGCCGACGATGCCCGGTCGCCCTTCGGCGGCGGCGCGGCCGTGCCAGATGCGCGAGGCGTGGTGCGTGTGCAGCGTCAGCGACATCGCGCTGCGCAAGGAGCCGAGATTCAGTTGCAGGGGTTCGTTGGTGGTTGCCATGGTGTCCGCTCGTTGTTGGAAAAGAGCGGACAGCTTCGGCAGGTAGCGGAAGGCAGTCAGTCAACAAACCGAAACCCGCCCGTCCCCGGTTCACGGCGCGGTGGGTGCATGCGTCGCGATCTATCCCCTGGGGATAGCGCCATGGAGCGCCAAGGAACGCTGCACACCCGGATCAGCGCGAACAAGGCCGATCCCGCTGCAGGCGATCGAGGCCTGGCGTGCAGCGGTTCGACGTGTAGCCGTCAGTGGAACTATCCCCAGGGGATAGCTCTACTGGAAGCCACCGGCATCCACTTCACCACCTTGCAGGCCCGCTCACTTGCTGGCGAGCAGGTTGCGCAGCCGCTCGATGTGCTGCCTGGCGACTTCTGGCGGCACAGGCTTGCCCTGCGGCTGGGATGGTGGCGGTGCTGGTGGTGGCGGCCGCTCGTTCGGCGCAACGGGCGCCGATGGCGCGTCCTTCTTGGCCCAGGCGTTGAACTCGCCATGGATGGCCCGCTGGATGATGCCGAACAGATACCCTGCAGGATTGCGGATGCCATGGTTGCTGCATCGTGCAGCCCATTCGTCCAGCACGGCCTGCCTCAGCGCAGCATCGACCTGCTGTAGTGCCACCCTCGCACCTGTCTGCTGCTCTGCCTTCAGTTCCGCGAAGCGTTTGGGCCATTGCAGGTCGCCCAGCGCGCGCGCATGCGCTTGTGCCTGCGCGGTAGTACGTACTTCATTAATACGACTACTACGTACTGTACGGGCCTGCTTCGGATTCCGAAGAGAGGCGTCTGGCGCGGGTTTCGACCCTGCTTCGGATTCCGAAGTGGGATCGTCAGGATTCCGAAGAAGGCTCGTCGCCCCTTCTTCGGATTCGTGCGTGGCGTCCTCCTGTGGATAACTTTCGTGCGCCCCGACGCCCTGGCTGGCGAGGCGTTCGGCCAGGACTTGCAGCCTCGATGGCAGGGTGCGCCCGGCCAGCATCGGGTCTTCGCCGATTTCCTTGAGGGTGTGCAGGCCTACGATCTGCACGGCTTTGGCCGAATGGCCGAGCGCTTGGCTGACGAGTTGCAGGTAGTCCGGGTCGAGCTGCATCGCTTCAAAGGGGGTCAGCGGCTCGTCGTGCAGGACATAGAGGTTGCCGAGGATGCGGCCGGTCTTGGCGTCGCGCCGTCGCCGCACCAGGCTCAGCCATCGAGTCAGCCGCAGCAGCGTCAGTGCTCGCGCCACGGTTTCGTGCGAGGCTTGCCCGGCGCAGGGCATCGACGCCAGCCAGGGCCGAAGCTGTTCATACGTCGGGAACGCCGTCACGCCATCGTCGT
>NZ_JBMWDP010000044.1:0-30384 GCF_049545505.1 Stenotrophomonas sp. NPDC077421
AACTGTGCGCCGACGTCGCCGAGCGCTGCATCGTGATCACCGGTGGTGGCGCCCTGCTGCGCGACCTGGACCGTCTGATCTCCGAGGAAACCGGCCTGCACGTGCAGGTGGCCGACGACCCGCTGACCTGCGTGGCCCGGGGTGGCGGCCGTGCGCTGGAGCTGGTGGACATGCACGGCAACGAGTTCTTTGCGCCGGAGTAAGCCGTACCGGCCCTGTTCCAAGGACGCGCCCCTGCGGCGTGATGCCGGTGGCGTGCGCGTCACGCCGGGCATCGCAGCGCTGGGGCGTTGTCGCATCCCCAACACCTTTTCCAGTCGAAGCCTGTCGTGCCGCCCTATGCCGGTCCTCCCGTAGCCTCCCGCCAGGGTGATGCCAGCAGCCCCCTGCGGCTGCTTGCCTACCTGGCCCTGGCCATTGTCCTGATCGTGCTCGACGACCAGGCCGGCTGGCTGGCGCGTCTGCGCGCGCAGGCCAATGTGCTGGTGCAGCCGGTGTGGGCCCTGGCCGGATTGCCGGGCAGGCTTGGCACCCAGGTCAAGGACAACGCGGCCAGCCACGGCCAACTGGTGGCCGAGAACCGCGAACTGCGCAACCAGCTGCTGATCGCCAATGCGCGCCTGACCCGCCTGCAGACCGCCGCGCTGGACAACGCCCAGCTGCGCGAGCTGCTGAACGTGGCCGAGCGAAGCGGCCTGGACGTGCAGCTGGCGCCGATTCTGGACATCGACCTGGATCCGGTGCGCCAGCGCCTGGTGCTGGCCGCAGGCACCCGCGACGGGGTGCACGTGGGCCAGGCGGTGATCGACGCGGGGGGCCTGATGGGACAGGTGATCGCCACCACCGGCAACAGCGCCACGGTGCTGCTGCTGACCGATCCTGACCACGCCGTGCCGGTCACCGTCGCGCGCAATGGCGTGCGCCTGATCGTCTACGGGCGTGGCGACACGCTGGAACTGCGCGACATCCCGCTCAGCGCCGGGGTCGAAGTAGGCGACGAGATCGTCACCTCGGGCCTCGGCGGTCGGTTCCCGGCCGGTTTCCCGGTGGGCAGCATTACCGCGCTGCGCCCGGACGACACCCATGCCTTCCTGGTCGGCGAACTCAAACCGGCCGCCCAGCTCGACCGTGGCCGCGACGTGCTGCTGCTCAGGCCCGGTGCTGCCATCCACGTTCCGCCGAACCTGCCGCTCTCCGAAGCCGCCGGCGGCCCGGCGGCCGCACCGGCCACCCTCCCGGCCTCGGCCCCGCCGGCCGCCACCCCGGCCGTGCCGGCCGCTGGCCGGCAACCGCAGCCCTCTGTCCCGGCCCCGGCCCCGGCATCGCCGGCCGTCGCGCCCCGCGAAACGGACGCAACGCCGCCGGAGGAACAGCGATGAGCCGCCTGCGCGACAAACCCTGGGTGCTGCCGGTCAGCCTGGTGCTGGCCCTGCTGCTGGGCCTGCTGCCGCTGCCGGCGCTGCTGCAGCCGCTGCGGCCCTACTGGCTGGCGCTGGTGCTCGCCTACTGGGTGATCGAGGCGCCCGACCGGGTCGGCCTGGGTATCGCGTTCGCCAGCGGCGTGGTGGCCGACCTGCTGTACGGCGGGGTGCTGGGCGAGCAGTCGCTGCGCCTGGTCATGCTGACCTTCATCCTGCAGCGCTTCCGCGCGCGGATCCGTTTCTTCCCGATGTCCCAGCAGATGCTGGCCATCGGCGGGCTGCTGTTCAACGACCGCATCGTCAGCGCGGTCGTGCACATCGTGGTGGGCGAGCCGACCCTGCCGTGGTCGTACTGGTGGGCGCCGCTGCTGGGCATGGGGCTGTGGCCGCTGGTGTTCGTGCTGCTGGACGCCGTGCGTTTCGGACGTCGCGGGCGCTGACATGCACATGCGTCGCCAGGCCAAGAACCCCCATGCCGAGGCCGAGCAGTTCCGGCGCCGCGCCGCGCTGGGCTTCCTCGGCGTGCTGGTGTGCCTGATCGGGCTGGGGGCCTGGTACTTCAAGCTGCAGGTGCTCGACCACGACATCTACGCCACGCGCTCGGAAGCCAACCGGATCAAGCCACGACCGGTGGTGCCGGGGCGCGGAATGATCTACGACCGCAACGGCCGGCTGCTGGCCGAGAACGTGCCTGCGTTCCGGCTCGACATCACCCCGGACAAGGTCAAGGACATGGACGCCACCCTGGCCGGGCTGGCGACGATCCTGGACCTGAGCCCGGAAGACATCGAAACCTTCAACAAGTCGCGCAAGGCGCGCCGCAGCTTCCTGCCGGTGACGCTGAAGCTGCGTGTCACCGACGAGGAGATGGCGCGCTTCGCGGTGGACCGCTGGCGGTTCCCGGGGGTGGAGCTGGAGCCGTACCTGACCCGGCGCTATCCCTACGGTGACCTGTTCGCGCACATCATCGGCTACGTCGGCCGCGTGGACGACAAGGATCTGGAAATGCTGGGCGAGGGCAACGCCGCGCTGACCCACATCGGCAAGTCCGGGCTGGAGCGCTATTACGAGGCGCAGCTGCGCGGCAAGGTGGGCTACGAGCAGGTCGAAACCAACGTGCAGGGTCGTGCGATCCGCACCATCGGCCGGGTCGCCGCCCAGTCCGGCAGCGACCTGCGACTGTCGATCGACGCCGATCTGCAGCGTGCGATGGTGGCCGCCTTCGGCGACTTCGAAGGCGCAGCGGTGGCAATGGACCCACGGACCGGTGAAGTCCTGGCGATGGTCAGCCTGCCGTCCTACGACCCCAACCTGTTCGTCAACGGCATCTCCCATGCCGACTTCAAAGCGCTCAACGACAACCCCTCGCGGCCGCAGTTCAACCGTCTGGTGCTGGGTGGCGTGGCGCCGGGTTCGACCATCAAGCCGCTGATCGGTTTGGCCGGCCTGGACAGCGGCGTGCGCAAGCCCGAGGACAAGATCCTCTCCACCGGCATGTTCTACCTGCCCGGCACCTCGCGCGGCTGGGGCGACGCCAACCGTGGCGGGCATGGCTGGACCGACCTGCGCAAGTCGATCACCCAGTCGGTCAACACGTACTACTACAGGCTGGCGCTGGACATGGGCATCGAGCGCTTCGACCAGTACATGGGCTACTACGGCTTCGGTGCGCCCACCGGTATCGACCTGACCGGCGAGATCGGCGGCATCCTGCCCTCGCCGCAGAACAAGTACAAGGCGCGCAAGGAGCGCTGGTACCCGGGCGACACGGTCAACGTCAGCATCGGACAGGGCGACTGGAAGGTCACCCCGCTGCAGCTGGTGCATGGGGTGGGGGGCATCGGCAACGGCCAGCTGCGCACGCCGCACCTTGTGATGCAGGAGCGCGCCGGATTCGACGCCGAGTGGACCGCCGTGGAAGCCGGTCCGACCAAGCCGATCAGCCCCAACGCCAGCAACCTGCAGGCAGTGCGCGAAGGCATGATGGGCACCATGCGCCCAGGCGGCAGCGGTGCGCGCGCGGCGGCCGGCGCGCCGTACACCATCGCCGGCAAGACCGGTACCGCGCAGGTGATCAGCCGTCGCGGTACCGCCGCCGTCAATCCCAAGAGCCTGCCGCTGCACCTGCGCCACCGCTCTCTGTTCGTCGGCTTCGCGCCGGCGGAAAACCCGGTGATCGCGCTGGCGATCGCGGTCGAAGGCGGCGGCTACGGCGGCTCGGCGGCCGCGCCGATCGCCCGCAAGCTGTTCGACGCCTGGCTGCTCGGCAAGATGCCCGACGGCCTGGAGCCGCTGGACAGCGAGCGCGGCACCACCGCGATCGGCATCACCGCCGTTGACGGCGGCGATGTCAACGTGCGCCAGGCCGGCGACGCGGCGGCGGCCGCGCTGGCGCTGCTGCCGGTGCAGGTGGGGGTGCCTGCCGCGCCCGAGCCTGCGCCGCTGCCCACGCCGCTGCCGGGTGCACCGCTTCCGCCTGCGGCCGCCCCGCCCACCGCGCCGGAGCGCAGCCGATGAACGTGTTCCTGCGCTGGGCCACCGACATGGCGGTGCGCTTTGTCAGCACCCTGGACTGGGTGCTGTGCCTGGCCTTGGGCGCGCTGATGCTGATCGGCCTGGCGGTGCTCAAGAGTGCCGGCGGCGATGGGCTGGTGTTCGCGCAGGGCGCGCGCTTCGTGGTGGGTCTGGCGGCGATGTGGGCGATCTCGCGGGTGCCGATCCTGCGCATCCGCTCGGCCACGCCGCTGATCTATGCCGTGTCGATGATCCCGCTGCTGGCGGTGTTCGTGCTCGGCACCGGCAAGTACGGTCGCCAGTGGCTCGACCTGAAACTGTTCTACCTGCAGCCGGCCGAACTGCTCAAGGTCAGCCTGCCGATGATGGTGGCCTGGTACCTGCACAAGATGCCGCTGCCGCCGCGTTTCTCCACGGTGATGGTCAGCGCGGTCATCATCGGCGTGCCCACCGGGCTGGTGATGCTGCAGCCGGACTTCGGTACCGGCGTGCTGATCGCCGCCAGCGGCGCGTTCGTGCTGCTGCTGGCCGGGCTGCCGTGGTGGTGGGTGGGCGTAGCCGTCGGCGGCGTTGCCGCTGCCGCGCCGGTGGCCTGGATCTGGCTGCTGCGGCCGTATCAGAAGGACCGCATCATGATGTTCCTGGACCCGGAGATGGACGCGCTCGGCGCGGGCTGGAACATCATCCAGTCCAAGATCGCGATCGGCTCGGGGGGCTTCGATGGCAAAGGCTGGGGGCAGGGGTCGCAGTCGCACCTGAACTTCATTCCCGAGCAGACGACCGACTTCGCCTTCTCCGTGCTCAGCGAAGAATTCGGCTGGATCGGCGTGGCCGTCGTGCTGGCGCTCTACCTGGTGGTGATCGGGCGCTGCCTGTGGATCGCCAGCCAGTCACGCGACTCCTATTCGCGGCTGCTGGCCGGTGCCACCGGCCTGGCGTTCTTTGTCTACGTGCTGGTCAACGGCGGGATGATCTCCGGCCTGCTGCCCGTGGTCGGCGTACCGATGCCGCTGATCAGCTACGGCGGCACCTCGGCGGTATCGCTGCTGGCCGGCTTTGGTCTGGTGATGGCCGCGCGCACCTACAACCCGGTGCACGGCGGCTACGGCTGAGCGTGACGGCGTCCGCGCCATCGCTTCCTGTGCCCGCCACGGCCAGGGGTGTCGTCATGTGCACGTTTCACGACGAATGACGGTGGTGACGTTTTTCACCTTTCGCGTCCGCCTGGCGAACGCCCTGTTGCCCTGATCCGGCTGGAGAGCCCTGTCCTGCAATGAGCCGTTGCCGGGACACACGCAGCGGGTTGCCGCGGCTCGTGTCAATCTTTCCGGCGCTGACGCCTGTGGCGGGTTGCTGCGCGGTGAACGTTCAAGGCGATCCGACCCTCCTCATTGACGGGCAGCCAGTGGCGCTGCACGGTCACCGCATCGCGTGCGGATGCCAGCGATTTCCCTGCAGAGACCGCCGGGCGCAGCGATGCGGACCTGCAGCTCGAAGTGGGCACCAGCTACCGGTACGCGGTCTCGGCGCTGCGCATCACCCACCTGCCCGTGCTGGTGCGCTGGGTGAAAGCCGATGTTGCCTGGGCGCGCGGCCTGCGCGACCAGGCGATCACCGCAGTGTGGTTCAACGAAACCGGCAGCCCCAACGCCACCGCCGCCGATCTGCTGGCATTGCTGGCGGCCGCACCGCTGGCCGACTGAAAGGAGCTGTGGATGAGCGCACTTCCGTTCCCGATACCCCCGCCACCGGTGATCCCGCCCGGCGGTTGGGACCCTACCCGCGAGGCTCCAGGCCGATTGCCCGGCGAGAGTCCCGGCAGAGCGTCGGATGGCCCAACCTTGGGCGAGGTCTGGAAACGGATCAAGGAAAGCGTCGGGGTGAAGCCCGAGGCCAAGGTGGAACCACGCGTGGAAGCCCAGCCGGCCGATTGCTCCCAGGCCCGCAACCAGAATGAGTGCAACGCCTGCAAGCTGACGCAGGGCAGTCTTGTCGTCCAGCCCTACACCATTCCAAACAGCCAACACCGCAGCTATGCGTACCAGCTGCGTATCGCCAATCACCTGGCCGGGCCGGAGCAGTTTGCCATCGTCGCTGGCGGGACGGTCACGGAGCGGGCGTTGGCGAAGCTGCAGCGCGAGAAGTACACCATCTACGTCTCCGAATGGATGCACGGTGGCATCCGGTTCGATGGCTTCTGGAGGGGGCCATGCACTGCTGTTGAGGCGAAGGCGTATTACAGGCAGTTCTTCAACAGTGATGGCGAGCTGCAGTTCTGGGCAGCCTTCGATCCGAAGACGGAGACCATCGAGGAAAGCTGGATCAGGCAGTTCAACTCGCACCACGCGCATGTCACCACGCTGGGGCCGCCTGCCAGGCTTGAATGGCATTTTCTGGAAAGTGGAGCTGCGCATGGCCAATGCCGGCTTGCTGGACATCATCGATCCGTCGCTGTTGTAGCAACGGGCCGCTCTCCTGCGGTTCCACGCCTGTCGACAGGTCACCGGTTTTCGGGCGTACCTGGGCATTGGTCGGGCCGACGACACCCGTGGCGCAGGCGATGCCGGGCGACCGGCCAGCGCATGGCGAGGGACGCCAGTGGACGCATCGTCAATGAATCCCACAAAAAGTGAGAAGTGGCGCACAGATACGATGCTACTTGATCCTGATCAATGGACTTGTCGCAATCGGCCTCCACAATGGCGGCCCGCCAGCAACGACGCGTCGAGCCAAGCGATGCGCAGGGGAGTTTGGCGGGGAGCAGTTGACCTCATGGGCACATGGGGCGAGGCGCGCGCTGGGGAGATGCGCGCCGCGCCGGTGCCAACCTGGTCGGTTTGGCCGGTTGCGTCTGCGGGGATGGGGACGCAACCGGCAAGACCTTACGGCCGCCATCGGTCCAGATGAATGGGGCACCCTCGAACCGGCAATCCAGTTGACGCCGCAATTCGTTGTGATTCATGGTGTTAGGGGTTTTAATTCATCCATGACCTGCTAACCTGCCTCGATGATTCGACGCACTCTGGCCTGCATGCTCACGCTCGGTTTGGTCGCCTGCGCGACCCAGCCGCCTTCTCCCGCTCCGTCGCCGCAGGCCTCGGATGCCCCGAACAAGCCCGCCCACGGGCACAAGGGACCGGCCGAAGCCGCGCCGGAAGCGGCGGCTGCCACGGCGCCACCGGTCGATCTGACCCCGGTGCCGTTCGAGGTCGCACGCGCCCGTTTCGTCCGTGATACCGCCGCGCGCTACGGCATTCCTGCCGCGCACATCGAGGCCACCCTGGCGCAGGCGCAGATCCGCGATCCGATCATCGCCGCGATGTCGCGCCCGGCCGAACGGGTCAAGCCGTGGAACGAGTACCGGCCGATGTTCATCAGCCAGGCGCGTATCGACGGCGGCCGGGCCTTCCTTGCCGAACACCGCGGCGAACTGATGCGGGTGCAGGAACGCACCGGCGTGCCGGCCGAGGTGATCGTGGCGATCATCGGCGTGGAAACCAGCTATGGCCGCAACACCGGCAGCTACCGCGTGCTCGACGCGCTGTACACGCTGGCCTTCAAGTATCCGCGCAGCGGCGACCCGGCCAAGCTGGAGCGCGAGGTGCGCCGCGAGCTGTTCTTCCGCGATGAGCTGGCGCGTCTGTTCGCGCTGACCCGCGATGAAAAGCTGGACATTCTCTCGATCAAGGGCAGCTACGCCGGCGCGATGGGCATGGGCCAGTTCATGCCGTCCAGCTACCTGGACTACGCGGTGGACGGCAACGGCGATGGCCGCCGCGACCTGTTCACCAGCTACGACGACGTGTTCTCCTCGATCGCCAATTACTTCGTCAGGAAGGGCGGCTGGGTGCGCGGCGGTCCGGTCGCGGTACCGGCCACCCTGCAGGCCGGTCGCGAGCCGTTCGATCCCACCGACTGGACCCCCACCTGGACCCTGTCCGATCTGGCCCAGCGTGGCTACCAGCCCGGCATGCCGGTCGCCGCCGGCCTGACCGCAACGCCGATCACGCTGGAAGCCAGCACTGGCAAGCAGTACTGGCTGGGCTTCCAGAACTACTACGCGATCACCCGTTACAACCTCTCGAAAATGTATGCGATGGCCGTGTACCAGCTTTCCCAGGCCATCGCCGGACAGGAGCTGCCGCCGGCATGAACGCAACCGCACGCTTCAGATGGCTGATCCCGGGGATGTTGATACTGGCGCTGGCCGCCTGCAGCAGTGCGCCGAAGAAACCGGCCGCCGGCATCGGGGGCAGCAAGCCCGCCGGGACGGTGGTGCAGGGCAAGGGCAAGGGCGGGCGTCCGGCGCATTGCCCCGACGGCTCGCCGTACGCGGCCGCCGCCGAGGACCCGTCCACGCGCGGCGATTACCGCGCCGGCGGCCTGTACAAGCCCGGCGTCAATGACAGCACGCCTACCTATATTCCCAATGTGGCCTGCATTCCCGAGCCGGAGGTGGTCGACCTGCCGCGCTCGCCGGTGGGCAACAAGTCGCCGTACGTGGTGCTGGGCAAGCAGTACGAGGTGATGGACAGAACCACTGGCTATGCCGAGAAGGGGACCGCGTCGTACTACGGTGCCAAGTTCCACGGGCGCCTGACCTCCAACCGCGAGGTGTACGACATGTACGCGTTCACCGCCGCGCACAAGACGCTGCCGCTGCCGAGCTTCGCGCGGGTCACCAACCTGGACAACGGCGAGTCGGTGATCGTGCGGGTCAACGACCGTGGCCCGTTCCACGACGGCCGGGTGATCGACCTCAGTTATGCCGCCGCCGTGCGCCTGGGCATCACCCAGCGCGGCACCGGCAATGTGGAGGTGCGCGCGCTGAGTCCGGGCCAGGACAACCTGCTGGCGTCGGCCGACAAGCCGTCGCGGCGTGAGCGCCGCGAGGCCGCCACGGCGGCCAGGGCGAGCGAGATGGACGCGCTGGTCGGCAAGCTGCCGGCCGCGGCAGCGGCCACCGCCCGCACGCCCCCCAAGGCCGGGGCCGAGGCCTACCGGTACCGCGTCGCCGACAGCGCCAAGCCGGGCAACGCGGACAACTTCGATGCCTGGATGCGCGACAACGGCGTGCGCGTGGCGACCGGCAAGCCGGCGGCGACCCAGGCTGCACCGACCGACAGTGCGCCGGTGAGCGTGGCCGCGTTGCCCGCCGCCGCGCCCCGGGCACCGATGCCGGTGGCTGCCGCGCCGGCACGTCCGGCCGCCGGCGCCAGCCTGCCACAGCAGGTGCTGGGCAGCGTGCTGTTGCAGGTGGCCAGCTTCGCCAGCCGCGACAACGCCACGCGCGCGCTGGGCCAGCTGTCCTCGGCAGGCATCGCCGGGGCCAGCCTCAGCGACATCGTCAGCGGCGGTCGCACGCTGTGGCGCCTGCGGGTGCCGGCGCCCGACCATGCCAGTGCCTCGGAACTTGCCGGCCGCATTGCCGGTCTGGGCTTCGGGGCGCCGCAGATCGTCAAGGACTGACCTTCACACCGGCATGCGGTCTGCACCGCGTGCCAACGCTCCGTGGGCCTACAATGGCCGTTCTCCTTCCCTCTCCCCTTGGCGCCCTCCAGGAGCTTGCTGTCCGATGAAATTCCGCTTTGCCGCCGTTGCCATGACCACGACCCTGTTCGTGGGCCTGGTTTCCGCCCAGACTCCCCTGCCGACCCCGGCGCCGACGCCCGCACCTGCGGCCGCCCCGGCGACGGTAGCCACGCCGCCGGCTCCCGTGCCGAGCGTTTCCAAGGCCTGGGTGCTGATGGATTACGCCACCGGGCAGGTGCTGGCCGGTGAGAACGCGAACGTGCAGTTGGCCCCGGCCAGCATCACCAAGGTGATGACCTCGTACGTCATTGCCGCAGAGGTCAAGAACGGCAAGGTCCGTCCCGACGACCAGGTGATGATGACCGAGCGCGCCTGGCGCGAAGGTGGCGCCGGCACCGACGGCAGCTACAGCGGCTTCCCGGTCAACCAGACCGCGCGTCTGGAAGACATGGAAAAGGGCATGGCGATCCAGTCCGGCAACGATGCCGCGATCGCGCTGGCCGAGCACGTGGCTGGCAGCGAAGAAGCCTTCGCATCGCTGATGAACAGCTACGCCGCCAAGATCGGGATGAAGGACTCGCACTTCGTCAACGCGCACGGCCTGAGCGCGCCGGGCCACCACAGCACCGCCTACGACCTGGCCCTGCTGGGCCGCGCGATGGTGCGCGACTACCCGGAGACCTACGCCTACAACAAGGTGAAGGAATTCACCGTCGGCAACATTACCCAGCCCAACCGCAACCTGCTGCTGTGGCGCGACCAGAGCGTGGACGGGATCAAGACCGGCCACACCTCCGAAGCGGGTTACTGTCTGATGAGTTCGGCGCAGCGTGGCGACCAGCGTCTGATCGCCGTGGTGCTGGGCGGCAGCTCGGAGAAGCAGCGCGCCGACGACAGCCTGGCGCTGTTGAACTGGGGCTTCCGCTTCTTCGAAACGCACCGCATGTACGAGCCCGGCAAGGTCGTGGCCGAGCACAAGGTGTGGAAGGGCAAGGCCGACAACGTGCAGCTGGGCGTGGCGCAGCCGCTGCTGGTGAGCGTGCCGCGCGGCCGCTACAACGACCTGAAGCCGAGCATTGACGTGCCCAAGACGCTGGAGGCGCCGTTCACCGCGGGCCAGCAGATCGGCACGCTGAAGGTAATGCTGGACGGCAAGGTGGTCGCGCAGGCCCCGCTGGTCGCCGTGGCGGCAGTGGAAGAGGCCGGCTTCTTCAAGCGCCTGTGGGACAGCTTCTGGATGTGGTGGGAATCGGAATGACGCGGTAGAGCCGACCGTGGGTCGGCTGCCCGGTGTGCCGGCGGCATGAACGCCGGCGACAGGCAAAAAAAGACCGGCCGATGCCGGTCTTTTTTTGTGCCGGCCAGCGGTCGGCATCGGCTGGTGTGGCGTGCCTCAGAGCGAGCGGCTGATGGTGAAGCTGCCAAACACCGGCGCTTCCTTCTGGCCGTCGAACTCGCGGGTGCTGTGATAGCGGGCGAGGGCGAATTTCCAGCGGCCGCGCATGACCGCCAGACCGTAGCCGAGCTGGCCCACGACGTGGCGCTTGTCCACGCTGTGGCTGTTGCGGAACGTATTGCCGTCCAGAGTGATGTCGCGGATCACCCAGGCCACATCGCTGGTGCCGAACAGGTGCCAGGACCAGCCGCCGGGCTTGCCGCCGCGGGTGGGGGCGGTGTTCTCGCCGGCCGGGCGCAGCGGGGTGCTGCCGAAGTCGTCGGGGAGCTTCCAGCCGAAGCGCACTTCGGCACCGCCGTTGAGGTGCGTGGCGAGGTTGCCCACCGCGCCGCCGTAGTGGCTGATGGCATCCCAACCCCAGCCGCCGGCGTTCATGCCCGCATCACCGGGCCAGCGGCGCATGCGCTCGTGGGTCAGCATGAAGACCGGTTCGTTGTGCAGCTGGTTGTCCCAGCCCTGGAACTTCTCGTCGCCGAGCAGCTCGTGAACCGCGTTCTGCACCTGTTCGCCCTGCGCCCACGGCCCGACCACGCCCAGCGAGAGCTGGGTGGTCTGCAGGCGGTCGCCGCGGCGGGCGTTGTAGCCGAAGCTGGCGATCAGCACACCGGCATAGGGACGGTCGTCTTCGATCAGATCCTTCCGGGTGAAATCGGTCGGAGTGAAGATGCCCTGGGCGAGGCTGAAGATCATGTTCTGCTGCTCGAACTCACCGGGATGCAGCGATTCGAGATGCTGGTTCACCCAGCGCGCCATGCGCGGCAGGCAGGGGTCGTCGGTGTAGTCGACCAGGTTCGGCGAGACCAGGGTCAGCTGGGCGCCGTTGGTATAGCCCTGGTCCTGGTCCTTGCCGCCGAACAGATCGTTGTCGACGCGGAAATTGACCTGGGGCGGATGCTCGCGCATCGCGTCGGGGCCGCACGTGGGGGCGGCATGGGCGGCAACGCAGAGGGTGGAGGCCAGAAGGCCGGACAAGGTACGTGCTGCGGCGGTGCGCTTGGGGTGTGCGGGCATGGGCAAGCTGCTTTTTCTGTCGTCTTTTGCGGGCATACGGTACAGCCAGCGGTGGACGGGATCGACTACGCGATCGTCACCGGTCTGTTGCGAAACGCAGGGTTTTCCGGCGGCGGCCGCTTCTGCGGGCCGCCGCCGTCGGCGCGGCCTCCCGTGCCGACGCCGGCGAGTCAGCTCCCGTTGTGGTTGGAGGGCCTTTGCCATATCCTCCGCCGTGGCGTCAGGGGACGCCGCAAAAGGATTCGAGTCTGCGCAGGCAGGCCCTTCTCAACCCACGGATCGCGCTTGGCCTGCAATGGCAGCGCTGGATGACACACATGATCAAATCGCATTCGTTCGCCCACCTGCTGGCGTGCGCCACGTTGGGCGCGGGCCTGATGACCGTCAGCACGCCGGCGTCGGCCGGCCTGCGCGACGCCTTTGGCAGCCGCGCCTCCGCGCAGGAGCAGAGCAAGGCCGGCCAGGCCGAGATTCCCGTATGCAGCAAGCCGCTGGGCACCATCGCGGTGATCGAGCCGGAGGATGTGGTGAACTGGTGGACAGGCCAGCAGTTGCCGGCACCGTCGCGCCTGATCAAGGTGTTCGTCAGCAAATCCAAGTGCTTCACGCTGGTGGACCGGGGCGTGGGTCTGGCTGCCTCCCAGGCCGAGCGTGCCCTGGCCGCCGACGGTGAGCTGCGCGGCCGCTCCAATGTCGGCAAGGGTCAGATGCGTGCCGCCGACTACGTGCTGATTCCGGACCTGATCTCGCAGAACAGCGATGCCGGCGGCAGTGCCATCGGCGGCCTGATCAGTGGCCTGGTGGGGAGCAAGGCGGGTTCGGTGGCCAGTGGCCTCAACCTGCGCAGCAAGACCGCCGATGTGACCTTGAGCCTGACCGATGTGCGGTCCTCCGAACAGGTGGCCGTGGTGGAGGGCAATTCCAAGAAGACCGACCTGTCCTGGGGGGCTCGCGGCAGCCTGTTCGGCGGTGGCGGCCTGGGCGGCATGGGCGTGGGCGGCTATGCCAACACCGAAATCGGCCAGGTGATCACGCTGGCCTATCTGCAGGCCTACACCAATCTGGTGGCCGAGCTCGGCGGCCTGTCCGGCAACCCGGCCGCGTCCAATGTCAGCCAGGCCGTGACCATGCTCAAGCCGGGCCGCCTGCTGGCCAATGCCAAGGGCACCGGTGCGGCCGTGCGCTCGCTGGAGCCGGGCATGCTGCTGTATCCCACCGGCGTCAAGGAAGGCGCGATGTGGGAAGTGGAAGACGAAATGGGCAACAAGGGCTGGGTCAACTCCACCCTGATGGAACTGGCCCGTTGATCCGGCAGGGAGGTGGCGGCTGACCGGCCGTCACCTTCACGCAGCCTCTTGGGTTTGGTGCCCGGCGACCCGATAATGGGCGCATGGAGATCAAGTCTGACAACCCCGACCACGGCTTCCAGTTCCCCGGCCAGTTTGAACTCAGCGCCATGGGCGCGGCTGGCAAGGAGCTGGAACGCGAACTGCCGCGCCTGCTTGAGCTGGCCGGTCTTGAAGTACTGACCGAGCGGGTCAGCTGGAAACACTCGTCCAACGGCAAGTATGTGTCGGTGCGGCTGGTGTTCAAGGCCGACAACCGCGAACAGTACGACGCTGCCCACACCGCCCTGCGCGATCACCCGGAAGTGAAGTGGACGCTGTAGGCGCCTGCTCCACCGCATCTGCCCCGGGCACCCGGGCGGCGCAGCCGGCATGGGTGCGCGACCTCGGCCGCCAGCCCTACGCGCCGGTCTGGCATGCAATGCAGCGTTTCACCGATGCCCGTACCGACGACACGCCCGACGAGCTCTGGGTGGTCGAGCACGACCCGGTGTTCACCCTGGGCCAGGCCGGCAAGGACGAGCACGTGCTGGCCCCCGGCGATATCCCGGTGCTGCATGTGGACCGCGGCGGCCAGGTGACCTATCACGGTCCCGGGCAGCTGGTGGTGTACCCGCTGCTGCAGCTGCGGCGGCTGGGCATCGGTGTGCGTGACTACGTCTGCCGGATCGAGCAGGCGATCATCGACACGCTGGACGAATGGAATATCGGCGCTGAACGGCTGGACGGTGCGCCGGGCGTCTATGTGGGCGGGGCCAAGGTGGCCGCGCTGGGCATCCGGGTCCGCCGTGGCTGCACCTTCCACGGGCTGTCCTTCAACGTGGCGATGGACCTGGAGCCGTTCCGCCGCATCAACCCCTGCGGCTATCAAGGGCTGCAGGTGACCTCGGTGCTAGACTTGGGGGGACCGTCCGGCATGGCGGCCGTCACGCCGGTACTGCTGGGCCATCTGGCCCGCCAGTTCGGCCTGGACCTCCAGCCCGCCACCGAATTGCCCGATCTGACAGACGCGGCCTGAACGCCGCCGACCAAGGCCATGACTGAAACCACCGCTCGCATCATTCCCCTGCAGGTCGTGCAGGGCGACACGCCGTCCGCCGCGCCGTTGCAGGCCGGGGTCAAACAGCTGGGCGGTGACAAGATCGGCCGCTCGCCGGTGCAGTTCGCCGACGCGCCGGTGCTGCGCAAGCCGTCGTGGATCCGTGTACGGATTCCGTCGGGCAACGCCGTGCAGACGCTGAAGGCCAAGCTGCGCGAGAACCGTCTGGTGACGGTCTGCGAGGAGGCCAGCTGCCCGAACATCCACGAGTGCTTCAGTCACGGCACGGCAACGTTCATGATCCTGGGCGAAGTCTGCACACGCCGCTGCTCGTTCTGCGACGTGGCCCACGGCCGGCCCAAGCCGCCGGATGTCAACGAGCCGGCCAGCCTGGCGCAGACCGTGGCCGACATGGGCCTGAAGTACGTGGTGGTGACCAGCGTGGACCGCGACGACCTGCGCGACGGCGGTGCCCAGCACTTCGCCGACTGCATCGGGGCGATCCGGGCGACGTCGCCGAACACGCGCATCGAGGTGCTGACCCCGGACTTCCGCGGCAAGGGCCGCATGGAGCGGGCGCTGGATATCCTGGCCACCAATCCGCCGGATGTGTTCAACCACAACATCGAAACGGTGCCGGACCTGTATCGCAACGTGCGCCCGGGTGCGGATTACCAGTGGTCGCTGACGCTGCTGAAGAACTTCAAGGCGCAGCATCCGTCGATCGCCACCAAGTCCGGCATCATGCTGGGCCTGGGCGAGGACCTGGACCAGGTGCGCGCGACGATGCGCGATCTGCGTGCCCACGACGTGGACATGATCACGATCGGCCAGTACCTGCAGCCGACCGCGCACCACCACCCGGTGCTGCGCTACTGGACGCCGGAGGACTACAAGGCGCTGGAGGTCTACGGCTACGAGCTGGGCTTCAGCCATGTGGCGTCCGGCCCGATGGTACGTTCGTCCTACCACGCCGACGTGCAGGCCAAGGGCGCCGGCGTCGCCTGACCGCCGACGCCACGGCGCCTCGCGGCCATCGGCCGGCCGGGCACGGCTGGCCCGGGCCAGGACACGCCGTGACCCCCATTCCCGGGGGCTCGATCGCGGCATCCCTGCCGCCAGCGATGCTGATCCGGGGCAGCCGCCCCCGGCGTCCAGAGCGCGCCGTTGCAGGCCGAACCGGCCGCGACCGCGTCAGCGTCCTGCCCCGATGTGTCTTCTCCGCGCCATTCACAATTTGCTACAGGGCCCGGTTTAGGCTGGAAATCCCTGTTGCGCCGGGTGGATGACAAACCTCGCAACTTTCGGCACTGTCGTGTGGTCTGATCCGCACGCAGTCTTCTCCCTGGCAAGGTGCCACGAGCTCGTCCATGAAATTCAAAGCCCCCGCATTCCTGTTGGCCCTGGCGCTCACCGCGCCGCTGGCGCTGGCCGCATACGCCGACTCGCCGGCGCTGCCGTCGGCGGCCACCGCCGACCAGGCGACCACCTCCAAGCTGGTCTATGGCCTGTTGTCGGACAGCCGTTACGCCTATCGGCCCCGGGCACTGGATACGGCCACCTCCAAGGACGTGTTCAAGCGCTATCTGGAAGCGCTGGATGGCAGCAAGCAGTTCTTCACCCAGGCCGACGTCACCCGCTTCGCGCCGTTCGAAGCGAACATCGCCACGGCGATCCGCGGCGGCGAGCTGGAGCCGGCGTTCCAGGTGTTTGCCGTGTACAAGCAGCGCGTCGGCGAACGCGTGGCGTATGCGCGCAAGCTGCTCAAGCAGGAGTTCGACTTCAGCACCCAGGACCGCTTCGAGTACGACCGCAAGGACGTGCCGTGGGCGGCCAGCGATGCCGAACTGGACGAGCTGTGGCGCAAGTCGGTCAAGAACGACTGGCTGCGCCTGAAGCTGGCCGGCAAGCCCGCCGCCGAGATCCGCAAGACGCTGGACAAGCGCTACGCCACGCTGGAAAAGTCGGTCAATGAGTTGAAGGGCGAGGACGTGTTCCAGTTCTTCCTCAATTCCTACACCAGTGCCGTCGATCCGCACACCGATTACTTCACCCCGCGCACGGCCGAGAACTTCAACCAGGCCATGTCGCTGTCGCTGGAAGGCATCGGCGCGCAGCTGCAGCGCCAGGACGACATGGTGGTGATCCGCGAGATCATTGCCGGCGGTCCGGCTGCGGTGAACGGCACGCTCAAGCCGGGTGACCGCATCGTCGGTGTCGGCCAGGGCAAGTCCGGTCCGCTGGAAGATGTGATCGGCTGGCGCATCGATGACGTGGTGGCCAAGATCCGCGGCAAGAAGGACACACAGGTACGCCTGGAATTCATCCCGGCCGAAGAGGGTGTGGACGGCAAGCATCACACGCTGGTGCTGACCCGCCAGAAGGTGCGCCTGGCCGAACAGGCCGCCAAGGGCGAGACCCTGACCATTCCCGGCAAGGACGGCGAGCCCGCGCGCAAGGTCGGCGTGATCAAGCTGCCGACCTTCTACCAGGACTTCGAAGGCCGTCGCCGCAACGCGGCTGACTATGCCTCGGCGACCCGCGACGTGGCCAAGCTGCTGGCCGGCTTCAAGGCCGACAAGCTCGACGGCGTGGTGCTGGACCTGCGCAACAACGGTGGCGGTTCGCTGGACGAGGCGATCGAACTGACCGGCCTGTTCATCGAACAGGGCCCGGTGGTGCAGGTGCGCGAATCCGGCGGCCGCGTCACCGTCAACAGCGACCGCAGCGCAGCGGTGGCCTGGGACGGTCCGATGGCGGTGCTGATCAACCGCGGGTCGGCCTCGGCCTCGGAGATCTTCGCCGGCGCCATCCAGGACTATGGGCGTGGCCTGGTGATCGGTGAAACCACCTTCGGCAAGGGCACGGTGCAGAACATCGTGGACCTGGACCGCTGGCCGAGCGGAGAAACCCAGCGCTTCGGCCAGGTCAAGCTGACCATCGCGCAGTTCTTCCGCGTCAGCGGCAGCAGCACCCAGCACAAGGGCGTGGTCCCGGATCTGGCCTTCCCGGCCAGCGTGGATGCCAGCGAGTACGGCGAGAGCACCTACGACAACGCCCTGCCGTGGACCCGCATCGCCGCCGTGCCGCACACCCAGTACGGCAATTTCGGCCCGCTGCTGCCCAAACTGGAAACCCGCCATGCCGCGCGCATCTCCGCCGACAAGGAATTCCAGTGGTGGAATGAAGACGTGGCACAGTTCCGCGCCGAGGCGGCCAAGAAGTACGTGTCGCTCAATGAAGGCGAGCGCCGTGCCGAACGCGAGAAGCAGGACGCCCAGCGCAAGCAGCGCCAGGCCATCCGCAAGGAACTGGGCCTGGATCTGGACCCGCTGGCCGACGACAGCAACGATGACGGTCTGACCGGCAACGAGCGCGACATCGTCAAGGATGCCGCGCGCGAAAAGGCTGCCGAGAAGCGTCCGGACCCGCTGCTGCGCGAATCGGCCTCGATCCTCGCCGACGCGGTGAACCTGCTGGAAGCCGACCGCCCGCTGTCGGCGCAGGTGCTGCCGCAGTCCACGGCCGTGGGCCGCTGGGCCGATTGACGACGAAGGGGAGCGCCCGGCGGTGGCCGGCTGCTCTCCGCCCCGTCACAGACACACCGCGCGCGAGCCGACCAACGGTCGGCTCCAGTGCGGGCTGCGCCGGTGAATGGGGGCGCAACGCGGAGAACGGGATGCGTGCCGTGTAAACCTGGCGCTTACGCGGGCAGGACTATGCTGGGCGGGTCTGATCCTGCAGGAGCGTCCATGCGGCTGTACCACGCACTTCCGGCCGGCCTGCTGGCCGCGTCCGTCCTGACCGCCTGCGGTGGTCGCGCCGCCGACAGCACGCTGCTCCGCGAATCCTTCGATTCCGGGGATACCTATTCGCGCAGCGTACCCGGTGATGCGGCGCATGCCTGTGAGGCGGCGCGGCGCACGCTGCTGAGCCAGGGCTATGCCATTGCCCGCGCCGGCAGCGATGCCGTGGAAGGCAACAAGAACTTCCAGCCGCGCGAAGACGAACACGAGCAGCTGGTGCTGCGCATTTCCTGTGCGCCGCGCGACGACCAGGCGCTGGTATTCGTCAGCGCGGTGCAGGACCGTTATGCGCTGAAAAAGAGCCCGACCTCGGCGAGCGTCGGCGTCGGCGCCATCGGCTCGGTGTCGCTGCCGTTCGGCAGCAACGACGACTCGCTGGTGAAGGTGGCCAGCAGCACCGTGCAGGACGCCGATTTCTACAAGCGCTTCTTCGACCGCCTGCAGCAGTACCTGCCTGCGGCAGCGGCCGCGCCCCCGCCGGCCCCGGTCGAGCCGGTGCCGGCACCGCGCCCTGCGGCGCCCCCCACCCCCGAACCGGCGCCATCGCCGGTGCCGGCAGCGGAGAGTCCGGCGGACGCGGGCTGAGGGGGCGCATCGGATGAACGTGCGGATGCCCAGGTGCGCGCTGCTGCGGGCCCTGCTGCTGGCAGGTCTGCTCGGGCCGTCCTTGGCCTCGGGCCAGTCTGGCGGGTGCGCGCAGGCGCTGCTGACCGAACTGGGGTGGCGCATCGACGTGGCCGATATTGCCGAGCCCGTCGTGCACGGTGGCCCGGTCTGCGAGCGCGCCGACCTCGCCCAGGCGCAGGCCGCCGGCGACCTGCGCGTGCAGATCCCCGCGCGCTGGAGCGAGGCCCAGCGTGACAGCGTGCTGCAGGACCTGTTCGAGGACCCGGCCACGGTCTGCGCCTATGCGTTTCCGCTGGGCCAGGCCGCGAGACGTGCCGCCACCCGCCTGGAGGCGAACGACGGCTTCCGCTTTTCCGCGCTGCAGCTCGGCTGGATCGGCTTCGGCGCGCGTGGCGCGCAGGCGCAGGGATGGGCGGGTTTCCGCAGCTTCGGCCGCGGCTACCAGCCGGCGGCCGGCAACAGCGCGGCGCTGGACGCGTTCTACACCGGCCGCGTACGCGCCGAATGCGGGGTAGGGCGCCAGGTTGCCCAATTGGCGACCCAGCGCGAGCTGTACGGCGATGCCGCCTTCGATGCGGAGTTCGCTCCGGGTGAGCTGTCGATCGGGACCTTCCTGACCCTGCACCAGACCGACAGCATCCTGCTGGGCCGGCATGCCGGCCGGTTCTTCGCCGACGGCAAGGCGCGACGGACCGCGCAGCGCGGGCGGCAGGCATTCGTTGGCGCACCGGGATTCATCGAACACGTGTTCGACCGCCAGTATCTGGACGACATCAACAACCAGGCCGAGAACTTCATGGTGGTGGACGTCGGCGATGCGGCGGCGCGCGCGCTGCGCACGCACGGCGGCTTTGCCCACTACGACGCGGTCAACCGACGCATCTGGACGCTGGCCACGCAGTTGCCCGGTCCTGGCCCACGCCGCTTCGAGCGGCTGCTGATCGAGCGTGACCCGATCGCGCGGCGGGAGGTGCCGGAGGAGAAGCGGGCGCTGCTGGCTGAACTGGACGCCCTGCTGGACGATCCGTTCTACCGGGAGTTCCTGATTTATGTGCACCCACGCGGTATACGTCCCATCGGGTATCACGTGGCCCGCCTGCTCGACCGCAATCCGCGCACACCGTTCGCGATCGAGCTGGGGCTGCACAACCTGCATACCACGCTGTACCGGCGCTGGATCGACGCACGCCTGCGGCAGTGCGCGGCCGGGGTGCCGGCTCCCCACACGAATTCGCAAGCTGAGCAAAGGTGATCGATGGACATTGCAATGATTGGACTGGGGCGCATGGGCGCCAACATGGCCGAACGGCTGCAGCGCGGCGGGCACCGCGTGATCGGCGTGGACCCCGGTGAAGGCGCGCGTGCCAGCGCGGCCGCACGCGGGATCGAGGTCACCGCGGCGGTCGCCGATGCGCTGGCCGCCTTGCCGGTGCCGCGCGTGGTGTGGCTGATGGTGCCGGCCGGCGAGGTGGTGGACCAGACGCTGGCGTCGCTCGCCCCGCATCTGGCCGAGGGCGATGTAGTCATCGACGGCGGCAATTCGTACTACAAGGATTCCATGCGCCGCGCCACGCAGCTGCTGGCCGACGGTGTGACCTACCTGGACTGCGGGACCAGCGGGGGGGTGTGGGGCCTGCAGGAGGGCTACAGCCTGATGATCGGCGGCGATGCGGCGGCCGTGGAGCGCGTCGGCGCGATCTTCCGCACGCTCGCGCCGGCGGCCGATCGCGGCTGGGCGCATGTGGGTCCCAGCGGTGCCGGCCACTTCTGCAAGATGGTCCACAACGGCATCGAGTACGGCATGATGCAGGCCTACGCCGAAGGCTTCGCGCTGATGCAGCACAAGTCCGAGTTCAACCTGGATCTGGCCGAGGTCGCCAGGGCCTGGCAGCACGGCAGCGTGGTGCGCTCCTGGCTGCTCGACCTGAGCGCCGATGCCTTGGGCCGCAACCCGCAGCTGGACGGCATCGCGCCGTACGTGGAGGACTCCGGTGAAGGCCGCTGGACCGTGGCCGAGGCGATCGACCTGGACGTGCCGGCGCCGGTGATCACGCTGTCGCTGCTGGAGCGCCTGCGTTCGCGTGACAAGAACTCCTTCAGCGACCGCCTGCTGGCGGCGATGCGCAACGAGTTCGGTGGCCACGCCATCCACCCGAAGGGGTGAGCCGGCGGTTCACTCCAGGGCGATGCGCGCGCCGTGCGCGGCGCTGCGCTGGCCGGCATCGAGCAGGCGCATCACCTGCATCACCTGCGCGGCGGTGACCGGCGGTTCGCCCTGGCCCAGCATCGCGTCGCGGAAGGCGGCGTAGCAGGCGCGGTAGTCGCCCGGCAGGTTGTCCACGCTGCTGCGGTGCGCGTGCCCTTCGGCATCGACCACCACCCGGTGTCCATGCACCGGGTCGATGCCCCAGCCCGGGGCACCGGGCGCGATGCCGCGGCGCAGCTGGTCTTCCTGCACATCGCGCCCTTCCTTGACCCAGCTGCCGGCGCTGCCATGCACGGCAAAGCGCGGCGTGCCGGCGGCCACCAGCGAGCCGGCGTGCAGAATCGCGCGGTGTCGCGGGTAATGCAGCACGGCATGGACGTAGTCGTCGCTGCGCGCGTGCGCGCGCTGCGCCAGCAGATCCACGCTGATCGCCTGCGGCCAGCCGAACAGCTGCAGCATCTGGTCGAGCAGGTGCGGGCCCAGGTCCATCCACAACCCGGCACCGGGGCCGTCGCCTTCGCGCCAGCGGTCGCGTACCTGCGGCCGGTATCGGTCGAAATGCGAGTGGCACTCGGCGATCTCGCCCAGACAGCCTTCGGCCACCTGCTGGCGCAGGGTCAGGAAATCGGCGTCGTAGCGGCGGTTGTGGAATACGGTGATGACGCGCTCGGCGGCGAGCCCCGCCTGCAGCAGGGCGTCGGCCTCGGCCACCGACAGCGCGAACGGCTTGTCCACCAGTACATGCTTGCCTGCGGCCAGCGCGGCATGGGCCAGCGGCGCGTGGGTGTCGTTCGGCGTGGCGATCACCACGCCATCCACCGCGGGATCATCGAACAGCTGCTGCGGATCGGCGCAGATGCGCACGTCGGTGAACTCGCGCAGCAGTTGGTCGCGCCGCGAACTGGCAATGCCGTGCAGCACCAGGCCGGGCGTGTGCCGGATCAACGGCGCATGGAACACACGTCCGGCCAGTCCGTAGCCGATCAGCCCGATATTCAACGCGGTGGCCATGTCGCACTCCACGAAGCAGGGGGAATGCAGAGCGTACCGGCTGCGCATGACGCACGGAAATCTGAACGGCGGTGCAGAAAGCTGAGCGGTTCACAGCAGCGTTATGCCGCGGCGACGTGCTGCACACGGCGCTGCATCGACACTGGGCCCACCAACCCGCAGGAGACATCCGAGATGACCCTTACTACCCGTAATCTGCTTGCTGCTTCGCTGGCCTTCGGTATGGTGCTGGGCACGTCCTCGGTCATGGCCAAGACCCCGCCCAAGAGCACCGACGCGGCGGCGATGACCCATGCCGACACCCATGACTCCGCCGAACCGGTGACCGACAGCTGGATCACCACCAAGGTCAAGGCCGACCTGCTGACCAGCAAGAACGTCCCCGGCACCGAAGTGAAGGTGGAGACCGTCAACGGTGTTGTCACCCTCAGTGGCACCGTGGCCAGCCAGGCCGAGCATGACAAGGCCGTCCGCGTGACCCAGGGCATCAAAGGCGTCAAGCGCGTCGATGCCAGCGCACTGAAGGTGGCCGCTGCCCGCTGATTGGCCGGTACATCCCCGCACCCGAGGGGGCGCGCCATCCGGCGCGCCCTTTTTTATGCGTTCATCAGCCCGGTCCACCACCGTATTCACACATGGGCTGCGGTATATTGGCCATTCCGCCACCGCAGGTGTGGCGCGCTTGACGGCCTGCCGCGGGTGCGCATGGCCAGTCACGGCACAGTGAGCTGACGAGGGACTATGGCACTGGTTTTCAGTGATGAAATCTGGGATCGCTGGCGCTTGCCAGCACTGGGACTGGCGGCGATCGCCATCATCGTGGTGCCGTGGCTGACGCAGCGCAAGCTGCAACAGGAAAACGCCAATGCGATGGAGTGGGTGAGTCATACCCAGCAGGTGGGCGTTGCGCTGTACCAGCTGCAGGCCGACGTCCGCGACGTGGAATCGGCCGCGCTGACGATGTCCAAGGGCATCGACGCGCCCGGGCTGCGCGAGCGCATGGCCCAGACCAACGACATCCCCACCCGGTTGTCCAAGTTGGCGATGCTGACCCAGGACAACCCCGACCAGCTGGTGCGCATCGGCCGCATCGAGTCCATGCTGGAACGGCGCATGGAGCTGGCCAAACAGTTGGCGCGCTCCTCGCCGACCTCCGACCAGCGCCAGCTGGTTCAGGACATGACCACCCGCTACCCGATCCGCAACCTGGTCGAAGACCTGCAGAAGCACGAGGAGAATCTGCTCGCCCAGCGGACCGCGAACCTCGTCAAGCAACAGCGGCAGAGCGACATTATCTCGTGGAGCGCGCTGATCGTGCAGCTGCTGCTGCTGGGCCTGGTGCTGTGGCTGCTGCACCGGCAGATCGGCCACCGCCTCAATGCCGAACGGCAGTCGCTGCGCTCGGCCGCACGCGCGGCCTCGGTGCTGCATACGGTGCGCGAACCCATCGTGCTGCTGGATCGCCAGCTGCGCGTGCAGATGCACAACCCGGCCTTTGCCGAGCTGTACGGTCTGGATGAGGCCGATTCGCCCGACGGCATGGCGCTGGACACCGTCGGCGATGGCGCCTGGAAGGACGCGGTGGTGCGCCAGCGCCTGACCGATGTGCTGGTGCGTGGCCGCGAACTGTGGGACTACGAACACGAGCAGCGCACGGCGGACGACGTGTCGCGCACGATGCTGATCAACGCGCGGCGCATGCCGCTGCCGGACAAGGACGACGAAGTCGTCCTGATGACCGTCAGCGATGTCACCGTGCAGCGTGCGGTACAGCAGCGCGTGGAGGAACTGAACCGCCAGCTGGAAGGCAAGGTCGAGCAGGTGTCGGAGGTCAATCGCGAACTGGAAGCATTCAGCTATTCGGTCTCGCATGATCTGCGCGCGCCGTTGCGGCACGTCGCCGGCTTCTCGGACAAGCTCACCCGCCACCTGGGCGAGGAGGCCGACGAGAAGACCCAGCATTACCTCGGGGTGATTTCCAACTCGGCGCGGCGCATGGCCGCGCTGATCGACGACCTGCTGGTCTACTCGCGCCTGGGTCGGGCGGCGATGCGCCTGCAGGCGGTGGACATGCAGTCGCTGGTCGCCGACACCCGCTCGATGCTGGACGCCAACCTGCAGAGCGAAGCCGAGGCCAGCGGCGTCCAGCGGCAGGTTGAGTGGTCGATCGCCCCGCTGCCGATCATCGTGTCCGACGAGAACATGATGCGGCAGGTCTGGCTGAACCTGTTGGGCAACGCAATCAAGTATTCTTCCACCCGGGATCCGGCGCGGATCGAGATCGACTACAAGCTGCAGCCCGATGGCAGCCACCTGTTCTCGGTACGCGACAACGGCGCCGGCTTCGACATGGCCTACGCCGGCAAGCTGTTTGGCGTGTTCCAGCGGCTCCACAAGGCCAGCGACTACCCAGGCACGGGCATCGGCCTGGCCAGCGTGCGCCGCGTGCTGACCCGGCACGGTGGCCGCATCTGGGCCGAGTCGGTGGTCGACCAGGGCGCCACGTTCCACTTCCTCCTTCCTCCTGCACTCGACGCAATCAACAAGGGCTCTGCCGCATGACCGCACTCCGTACCATCCTCCTTGCCGAGGACAGCCCCGCCGACGCCGAGATGGCGGTCGACGCGCTGAAAGAAGCCCGCCTGGCCAATCCGATCGTGCACGTCGAAGACGGCGTCGAAGCGATGGACTACCTGCTGCGTCGTGGCGCCTTCGCCAACCGCGAGGAAGGTCTGCCGGCGGTGCTGCTGCTGGACATCAAGATGCCGCGCATGGACGGCCTGGAAGTGCTGCGCGAAATCCGCAACACCGACGAGCTCAAGCGCCTGCCGGTGGTGATCCTGTCCTCCTCGCGCGAGGAGAGCGATCTGGCCCGCAGCTGGGACATGGGCGTGAACGCCTACGTCGTCAAGCCGGTGGACGTGGATCAGTTCTTCGGCGCAGTGCAGACCCTGGGCAAGTTCTGGGCCGTCATCAACCAGGCTCCGGAACTCGAGTAATCCCATGCCGCTGACCGGCCCTGCGTTGGGTGCACTGCGTGTCCTGCTGATCGAAGACTCGCCGGAAGACGCTGAACTGATGTGCGAGCAGATGCTCGATGCCGGCCTTGAGGCCAGTTTCGAGCGGGTCGAGAGCGCCGATGAACTGCGCGAGGCGCTGGAGCGCTTCCTGCCGGACATCGTGCTCTCGGACCTGAGCATGCCCGGCTTCTCCGGCAACGAGGCCCTGCAGATCGTGCGCGCCACCTGCCCGGATGTACCGTTCATCTTCGTGTCCGGCACGATGGGTGAGGAAAACGCGGTGGCGGCCCTGCACCAGGGCGCCAACGACTACATCATCAAGCACCATCCGGCGCGACTGCCGTCGGCGGTGGCCCGCGCCGTGCGCGAGGCGCGCAGCGGCATCGAACGCCAGCGCGTGGAAGCCGAGCTGATGCGCGCCCAGCGGCTGGAAAGCCTGTCGCTGCTGGCGGCCGGGCTGAGCCACGACCTGCGCAACATCCTGCAGCCGCTGCTGATCATGCCGGACCTGCTCAAGGCCCGCACCGAGGACCCGCAGCTGCACCACCTGGCCGACGTGATCGCCGAGTGCGGCCGGCGCGGCCACGAGATGGCCGAGTCGATGCTCTCCTTCGTGCGTGGCTCGCGCAAGCCGAGCGAGCACATCTGCATCGCCCATCTGTTCGAGGCGGTCGAGCTGCTGCTGCGCAGCAACCTCCCCGACAAGGTGACCCTGCAGCTGGACGTGGCCGAGGAAGGCCTGGCGGTGGATGCCAACTACACCGAACTGCAGCAGGTGCTGTTGAACCTGTCGTTGAACGCGATCCAGGCCATGCCCGGCGGCGGACGCCTGACCCTGCGCGCGGCAGCGGACCTGGACGGGAAGGGCGAGGACTGGCTGCGCATCTCGGTGACCGACGAAGGCACCGGTATGGACGCCGACACCCTGTCGCACCTGTTCAATCCGTTCTTCACCACCAAGGCCAACGGCACCGGTCTGGGCCTGATTTCGTGCAAGCGCATCGTCGAAGGCGCGCACGGCAGCATCCATGTGGACAGCGTCCCCGGCGTGGGTACCCGCTTCGACCTGCTGCTGCCGATGCAGGAGCTGGCGGCCCCCCACGAGGCCATCGACGGGCCGATCGCTGCCGGTGCCGGCCAGTCGATTCTGGTGGTGGACGGCGAGGCCACGCGCCTGTCCCTGCTCGGCAACGCATTGTCCAGCCAGGGCTACCACCTGCAACTGGCCTCCGACGGTGCGGCCGCGCTGCGCTGGATGCAGCAGGAGGCGATGCCGGCGCTGGTGATCGCCGATGCCGGCTCCAAGCTGCTCTCGGCCAGCCATCTGCTCGGCGAGATGGCGTCGCTTGGCTATCGAGGGCCGGCGCTGGTGCTGGAAGAAGCCGACGTGACCGTGCCGCTGGCGGTGTTCCCGCCGGCCATCAACGTGCACGTGCTGCGCAAGCCGCTGGAAATGCAGCAGGTGTTCCGCTCGGTGGCCGAGGCGCTGGAGACGGCGTAAGGGCGTCTGCAAGGGCATGCCGGCCAGCGGCCGGTACCTGCATCAGTGTTCCCAGGGAAACGCCGGCAGGCTGGCAACGGCCTGCTCGAGTTTGTGCGACCAGCTGCCGTGGATTTCGGCATACAACGGCGAATCGCCGGCCAGCCGCATGCGCTGGCTGATGCGCAGGTCGCCGTCGCGGATCAGCACCAGGTCCATCGGCAGGCCCACCGACAGGTTTGAGCGGATGGTCGAATCCAGCGACACGATCGCGGTGCGCGCCGCGTCTTCCAGGCGGGTCTGCGGGCGCAGGATGCGGTCCAGAATCGGCTTGCCGTACTTGGACTCGCCGATCTGCAGGAACGGGGTTTCCGGCGAGGCCGCGATGGCGTTGCCCAGCGGGTAGATCATGTACAGACCCGGGTGCTCGCCGGCGATCTGTCCGCCCAGGATCAGGGTGGCGTGGGTGACGATGCCATCGTGGCCGGCGTCCTGCGAGGTGGCATTGACCTGGCTGTCGACCAGGACGCGGCCAACATACTCGGCGACCTCGAACAGGTGCCGGTACGCCCGCAGGTTTTCCGCGCGCTGCTCCTCCACGTCCCGGCGCAGCCGCGAGATCAGCAGCTGGGTGGTGGCCAGGTTGCCGGCGGCCATGATCACCAGGGCCGCTTCGCCCGGAAACTCGAACTCATGCAGCTTGCGGTGGACGCGGACATCATCCAGCGAGGCGTTGGTGCGGGTATCGGCGGCGAAGACCAGGCCTTCGTTCACCTCGATGCCGACGCAATAGGTCATGTCGGTGTCCTATGATGTGCACCCCGATTCTATGCGGTGGCCGTGACGGCACCATGTGGATTCGCCCCACGCACGCTGAATACCATGACCACTGCGCTCCTGAGCCTGGGCAGCAACCTGCAGCCGCAACAGCATCTTCACGCCGCGGTGGAGGCCCTGCGCGCGCGCTTCGGCGACATCCGCGTCTCCCCGGCCTACCGGACGGCGGCCGTCGGCTTCGACGGTCCAGCATTCCTCAACAACGCGGTGGTGATCGAGACCGACCTGCCGCTGGACGCGCTGGATGCCTGGCTGCACGCGCTGGAAGACGCCCACGGGCGTGATCGCAGCGGCCCCCGTTTCAGCGACCGGACCCTGGACATCGACGTGGTGTTCTATGGCGACCTGATCGTGGAAGGGCCCGGCCACCTGCGCATTCCGCGCCCCGAGCTCAAGCACGCGTTCGTGCTCAAGCCGCTGGCCGACATCGCCCCGGACTTCATCGACCCGGTCAGCGGGCTGGACCTGGCGACGCTGTGGCGGGCACATGGGCAGCACCACGACCGCTTCGAGGAAGTGGCGCTGTAGGGCCGGCCGCTGACCGGCACCCATGTCAGGTGAGCTGGCGGCCGCCATCCACACGCAGGGTGTGGCCGGTGATGAACGGGGCGTCGCTGACCAGCCAGTACACGGCTTCGGCGATCTCCTCCACGGTGCCGGTGCGGGCCAGTGGCGTGCGGGCCAGCAGCGCCTGCTGCGCGAAATCGTCCTTGCCCTGCTCGGGCCAGAGGATCGCGCCGGGCGCCACCGCGTTGACCCGGACCTTGGGGGCCAGTTCCAGCGCCAGTGACCGGGTGACCATTTCCAGTGCCGCCTTGGCCGCGCTGTAGACCGGATGGTCGCGCATCGGCTGGGTACCGTGCAGATCGGTCAGGTTGACGATGCTGCCCTGGTGGCGGCGCAGCTGCGGCGCGGCGGCCTGGGCCAGCAGCAGCGGCGCGCGCGCGTTGACCGCGAACAGGTCGTCCCAGTGCTCGGCGGTGATCTGGCCGAGCAGGGTGGGGTAGAAGTTGGAGGCGTTGTTGACCAGCGCGTCGAGCCGCCCGAACTGCGCCACGGTCTGCTCGACCAGGTCGGGCAGGGCGTCGGCATCGCGCAGGTCGGCCTGCAGGGCCAGCACGCTGCCGGGGCGCAGCATGTCCAGGTCGAAGGCCATCTGCTGCAGCTCGGCGGTGGAGGTATGGGCGTGCAGCACCACCGACCAGCCGCAGGCATGGAACTGGCGGGCGATGGCCGCGCCGATCCGGCGCGCACTGCCGGTGATCAGCGCCACGGGCGCGGTGTCGGTCATCGGGGGTAACTCCCTGCTCGGCTATGCTGTGCATTGTCACCGCAATCGCCCGCGCCATGCATTCCCCACTGCCCCTTCCCGAGTCCGACGCCCTGGCCCACAGCGAGACGCTGGCCGCCGCCCTGCGTGAGGAAATCCTCGCCAATGGCGGTGCCATGCCGTTCGCGCGCTTCATGGAGCTGAGCCTGTACGCCCCCGGGTGGGGCTACTACAGCGCCGGCGCCAGCAAGTTCGGCAGCGCCGGCGATTTCACCACCTCGCCGGAAATCGGCTCGTTGTTCGCCGCCACCGTGGCCAACGCGGTCGCGCCGGTGATGCAGCAGCTCGGCCCGCAGGCGCGGTTCCTGGAACTGGGCGGCGGCAGCGGCGCGTTCGCCGAGATCCTGCTCAAGCGCATGCTGGAGCTGGATGCGCTGCCGGACCGCTACGCGATCCTGGAGCCCAGCGCGGACCTGCGCGAGCGCCAGCGCGAACGCCTGGAAAAGGCGCTGGTACCGCCGCTGTTCGCGCTGGTGGAATGGCTGGACGGGCCGTTCGACGACGACTGGGACGGCATGGTGTTCGCCAACGAGGTGATCGATGCGCTGCCCACGCCGCGCTTCCTGGCCAAGGACGGCATGATTTACGAGGAAACCGTGGAGCTGGACGCGCAGGGCGCGTTCGTGCGCGGTGCGCAGCCGGCCGACGCGCTGCTCGGCGCGGCCGTGCGGCACGTGGAGGCCTACCGCGAAAAGCCCTTCGCCGACGGTTACCGGTCCGAGCTGCTGCCGCAGCTGCCGTACTGGATCCAGGCGGTGGCCGGCGGCCTCAAGCGTGGCGCGATGCTGTTCGTGGATTACGGCTATCCGCGCAACGAGTTCTACCAGGACGAGCGCGACGACGGCACGATGCGCGCGTTCTACCGCCACCACGTCCACAACGATGTCTACCGCTGGCCGGGCCTGCAGGACCTGACCGCGTCGGTGGATTTCACCGCGCTGGCCGAGGCCGGCACCGGGGCGGGGTTCGAGCTTGCCGGCTACTGCACGCAGGCCAGTTTCCTGCTCGGCAACGGCCTGGACGGGCTGCTGGAGAAGGCGGAGGCGCGCACCGACGAGATCGGGCGCGTGCGCCTGCGCGACCAGGTCAAGAAACTCACCCTGCCCACAGAAATGGGTGAGCGCTTCCAGGTGATGGGCTTCCAGCGCGATGTGACGTTCGAGGCCGCATTCCTGCTCGGCGACCTGACCTGGCGCCTGTGAGGTGGCAGGCATCGTCGTGTTGAAGCCATTGCGCTGGCCGCGGGTGTGGCTGGCGCTGTGGTGGCTGGCGATCCTGGTCACGGTCACTGTCTGCCTGATCCCGCCACCGCCGTTGGCGTTGCCGGAGAACAGCGACAAGGTCGAGCACTTCCTGGCGTATTTCCTGCTGGCTTCGGCGGCGGTCCAGATCTACCGGCCACGTGCGCCACTGGCATGGGCAGCGGTGGGCCTGGTTGGCCTGGGCATCGGCATTGAAGTCGCGCAGGGTGCATTGACCCGCGACCGCATGGCCGACCCGATGGATGCGCTGGCCAACAGTCTCGGCGTGTTGGCCGGTATGGCGCTCGCGTTCACCCCGCTGCGCGATCTGCTGGTCCGCCTGCGCGGGTAAGCCACCGCACCCATCGCAGGTCGTGGGGGGGCGCGGGCCGCCCCCCCCCCCCCCCGGGGGGGCCCCCACAAAAGCCGCCCGCGGGGGGTGGGCGCGAGAACCAAAATCGGCCCGCGGGGGGGGGGGGGGGGCCCCCCCCGCCGGAGGGGGGCCCG
>NZ_JBMWDP010000045.1:0-30144 GCF_049545505.1 Stenotrophomonas sp. NPDC077421
GCCGCGCCGGTGGCGATGGTCAACCACGGGCATTCGGTGGACAACGCCGCCCTAGGAATACAGTGGCACCTGCTGGCGATGTTCGGGCCGAGCTTTTTCACAGGACGACTGATGGTGCGCTACGGCAAGGAGCGCGTGACCGCCGTCGGCATGGTGCTGCTCGCCGCCTCCGGGGTGGTGGCCCTGGGCGGGCTCGGCCTGTCCCACTTCTGGGGCTCGCTGGCGCTGCTGGGCATCGGCTGGAACTTCAGCTTCATCGGCGCGACGGCGATGGTCACCGATTGCCACACCCCGGCCGAGCGCAGCAAGGCGCAGGGCATGAACGATTTCTTCGTCTTCGCCGCCACGGCGGCCGTGTCGTTCCTCGCGGGATCGATCCTGCACAGCTCGGGCTGGCAGGCGGTCAACTGGATGATCTTCCCGGCCCTGGCGCTGATCCTGGTGCCGCTGCTGTGGCAGGCCGCGCGAAAGCCGGCGCTGCCAGCTCCGGTCTGATCGGAGCGGTGCAAGAGGCGCTCCGCGCAGTGGGTCGCCTCGGCCGCTACAGCACCTGCTTCCACTGGCGCAGCCTCGACAGCGCGTCGTCGTAGGCGGTGGAGGTGAAGAACTGGATCTTGCGCCCGAGGGTCTTCATCGGGCTCAACGCGGGATCGAAAAGCGAGGCGTTCGAATGGTGCGCCACGCAGTCGAGCACCCGGTCCTGTCCCTCCGTGAGCATGGCTTCCAGCTCGCGAAGGTCTCTGCCCGCGAAACGGCGCTGGAAGCCGGCAGAAAGACGCTCGGCCCGCTGCGCCATCGCACTCGGCGAGTAAAAGGACGCCGAAGGTCCAGGCGTCCGATCATGCGCGAACTGCAGGATCATCGTGTTCCAGACGATGACGTCCACCAGGACCATCGCAGCGTTGGTATGCAGGCGCGGCTCCTGCCAGATCATGGCCGTGTGCCGGTAGTGGCTGGCGGGAATGGTGGCAGCTTCTACCCCGAGCTTTCGGTGGCTGGCGCGAACCTTGTCAAGGAGTTCCTGCTTCGTGGTTGGTAGTTTCATTCGGGATTTCTATTTCATCGAGACAAGGCTCGATAACCGGCGTGTCAGATATTCATCAAGTCACCAGCGCAATTACCTTGGATTGAGGAAAAGCGCTTGCCTCACCGCTGCGCTGGCGGCGCCGAGGGCTTGTGCATGATGAAGCGGGACATGTCGGTGATTTCCTGTTTGCGGATTTACGTTACTGCTGAAGCTGCTTCTGCATGGTGTTGTGGTTGTAGTAGTCGCTGGCATAGACAATCTTTCCGTTCGAAACACGGAAGAAGCTCGCGCCGAAATAACTGATGGTCGAACTGGAGGGCGACGTCCCGCCATTGCTGTTCTTGGTGGCGGTGAATTCCCACTCGATCGCCACACCATCGCCGGAGGCAACCGGCTGCGAACGGATTTTCATTTTTCGGTCGGGCAGGATTTTCATCAGAAACTGCGAGACTTCGGTAATGGCTTGAGGCCCAGTGCGGGACGCTTCATTGCTGGTATTGAAATAGACGACGTTGGAATCGAGCACTTTTTCCATCGCGTCGGTTCGCCCGCCATTCCAGGCGTCAAGGTATTGCTGGACCACCTTCACGTTCTCTGGCTCATCTGCCGCCTGCGACGTGACGCTATAGGCGAGTGAAACCAGCCCGAGGAATATCGCTCCCAAAGCCTGCACCGGACGGCAGCGCAAGCCGTCTGAAGAACGAAGGGGCCTGAATGACAGGGCGTGCTGCATGTTGTTCATGGTCGAAATACTCCAAAAGGTGTTGAAAAAAATCCCGCTCGCACGGGCGTGGTGGAAAATCGCATGTCGCGCGCAACGAAGCACAGGCCGTCGGCAATTGCTCTTTTGTCAAATACATAGAATCATCCTATGTATAAGGCCTGAGTTGCTACAATCGAGGTCCGATGGGCTCCCGTCTCTACGTCATTTGAGAACCGCGATGAATAACCGCTTCACACTCCCACAGGCGCCGCGGCGTTCGCTCGTCGATTCGACGATTGAGCTGATCCGCGGCCAGATCGAGGGAGGCGCCTGGAAGGTCGGCGAGCGCATCCCCAGGGAGCAGGAACTGGCCGAGATGCTGGAGGTTGGCCGCAACACGGTGCGGGAAGCCATTCGCGTGCTCTCGCACGGCCAGGTCCTGGAAGTCCGCCAGGGTGATGGCACCTACGTGCGAACCAATATCGATCCGGCCGAGGTCATGCGCCGTGTCGGGCGTTCCGGCTTGCGAGAGCACTTCGCGTTGCGCTGCATGCTGGAAACCGAGGCGGCCAGGTTGGCCGCGGTGCATCGGTCCAAGGCGGACGTTGGGCTGCTGCGCCGACTGTTGAAGGCCCGCGGCGAGCAGGAGCAACACGCATCGAGCGCGGCCTTTGCCGAGGCCGATACGGCTTTCCACTGCGCGATCGCCGGGATGTGCGGCAACGGCGCGCTGGCTGAGCTGTACCGCTACTTCGCGAACTCGGTCCGCATGAACACGCTGACTGCGCTGAAGGACAAGGAACTGCCCGAGCCGGGTCTCGCGACCCATGAGGCGATCGTGGATGCTATCGAGCGCCAGGATGGAGAAGCAGCTGCGGCGGCTGTGCGGAACGTGGTCGCTCCGCTGATTGCGGCACTTGAGAAATCGGGTTGATCCGAGCGCGACTCCCGCGCTGGCAATGCCGCTTTCCATCGAGCAGCCGGTCGCCGGCCCCGTTGATCGGAACGCGGGTTGTTTCCCGGAGAGCACGCGGTAGCCGGTCCTCATGGATAGGCCCTTGGTGCGCTACAGCGACCGGACGGTGCTGTTCATATCGAATCTTCGACGCGACCACCCGCCAGGACATACCGGGCCAGCGCCTCGGCATCGGCGTGGGTGGCCCGGGTGGACTGCGGTGTACCGAAAGCCTGGACGAGCTTTGGCAGCATGGCCTCCAACTGGGCTCGCTTATCCGAATCCGGTTCGACGTGGATGAGCGCGAGCAATGTGCCGCCAAGCGTCTCCTTGTGAGTCTTCAGCCAGACGCCGCGCTGAGCGCGATCGTCGAGAGTCTCTTCTGGCCCTCCCGCGACGTAGATAAGCACGAAGGGCTTTCCGCAGGCGACGAGTTCATCCATTTCCGCGCACCAGGCGCTGCTGTATCCGTTGTAGATGCTTGCGCCGTCGAAGCGGACGATGGGGAAATCGCTGGTGTCGTGAACTTTCGGTTGCTGGGACATGATCCTGGACTCTCGCTATTAACGTCCTAACATCCTACCTTTGTTGAGAATTACTTGCAACTGAAATGGGCATGGGCACACCGCCGTGCAGCGCCAAGTGACGGGCGAAATAAGGGCTTGACCTTCCAACAATGGGAGGCCCTACAGTGAACCCATCAACCTCATTCAAGGAGTTTTTTCATGAAGGTCAACAAGTTCAGCCTCTTGTTCATTGCGGGCGCCGTCGTGGTCGCCGCCGGCCTGATGGCCGTCCAGAAGAAGGTGGTCGTCCCGTCGGGTGAAGCGATGCAGGCCAGTGCGGGCGGAGGTCACCAAGGGCACGCGATGCCCTCCAGCGCCTCGGCCAATGACAGTCCTTCCACGACCGCGTATCGCGCCGTGAACGACCAGATGCACGCCGGGATGGGAGCGCAGTTCACTGGCAACGCCGACGTCGATTTCATGCGTGGCATGATCCCGCACCACCAGGGCGCGATCGACATGGCCAAGGTGGCGCTGCAGTACGGCAAGGACCCGGAGGTTCACAAGCTGGCCCAGGAGGTCATCACCGTGCAGGAAGGCGAGATCGCCATGATGAACAAGTGGCTGGGCGACAACGGCCAGCAGGCGGCGGCCGGCAGCTCGGGCGATGCCTCGACGGCCGCCTACCGTGCCGGCAACGACCGCATGCATGCGGACATGATGATCGACTTCAGCGGCGACGCCGATGTGGACTTCATGCGCGGCATGATCCCGCACCACCAGGGTGCGATCGACATGGCCAAGGTGGCGCTGCAGTACGGCAAGAACCCGGAGGTCCGCAAGTTGGCTCAGGAGGTCATCTCCGCGCAGGAAGGCGAGATCGCCATGATGAAGAGTTGGCTTGTCGCTCGGGGCAAGTGAAGGCACGACCATGAACCAAGCCAACACCCCGCGCATCCTCATCTATAGCACTCCAACTTGCCCGGACTGCCGGGCACTAAAGGAGTGGTTGTCCCAGCAGGGCATCGCGTTTGAAGAGCGCGACCTGACCGACCCGAAGATTTCCGCGGAGGCCAAGTCACGAACCGGCGTGCGCGTGGCCCCGATCACGATCGTCGGCGACGAGGTCTTCTATGGCACCTTCGCGAGCCAGAAGCCGAGGCTGATGAAGGCGCTCGGTCTTCAGTGAGCCGCTGAAGGAAGACCGTGGTCACGGGCGGAGTCGCCGGTGCGGACCCCGGTCGGACCCTGTAAGCGCTGTTGTGGACGCGTCTGCACGCAAAGCTCAAGACCGTGAGGCATTCTTCGCCGACGACGCTCGGCGCTTTCGCCTGCGGTCGTTGACATCACGAGAGGAATTTTTATGCGATCGACATCATCAGCCACCTCCCTGCACGTCGCCATTTCCGAGGGCATCACAGTCGCCAACGACCTGCCGTTCGTGCTGTTCGGCGGCATCAACGTCATCGAGGATCTCGATACGACCCTGGCTGCGGCTGAGCACTTCGCGGAGGTGACGCGCAAGCTGGGGATACCCTTCGTTTTCAAGGCGTCGTTCGACAAGGCCAATCGCTCGTCGATCCATTCTTTCCGAGGTGTCGGCCTGGAGGAAGGGCTGCGGGTCCTCGATGCGGTCAAGTCGCGGTTCGGATGCCCAGTCTTGACCGACGTGCATGAGGTTGAGCAGGCCATGCAGGTCGCTGCCGTTGCCGACGTACTGCAAGTTCCGGCCTTCCTGGCCCGGCAGACCGATCTGGTGGCCGCCATTGCCCGCACCGGTCGGGTAGTGAATGTCAAGAAGCCGCAGTTCCTCAGCCCGGGCCAGATCAGGCATGTCGTCCACAAACTGCACGAGGCTGGCAACCCGCGCGTCCTGCTGTGCGAGCGTGGCACGCAGTTCGGCTACGACAATCTCGTCGTGGACATGTTGGGCTTCCGCGAAATGAGCGTTGCCAGCAGTGGCCTGCCACTGGTGTTCGACGTAACCCATAGCCTGCAGCGGCGAGAAGCGGATGCGTTGGCTTCGGGTGGGCGTCGCCAACAGTTGCCCGAACTCGCGCGGGCCGGCATGGCGGTCGGCATTGGCGGTTTGTTCCTCGAAGCACACGCCGACCCGGCGCATGCACGTTGTGACGGACCCAGCGCTCTGCCACTGGACACGCTCGAACCGCTGCTGCGGCAGGTCAAGGCGGTGGACCGACTCGTCAAGTCGTTCGAGCCTCTTCGGATCGACTGAAGCCTGCCACCCGTTCAAACAGAACGTGTGGCACTTCCCCTCTTAGTCGGCTATTTGAGCGACAGATAAGGATTGTTCGGTGGAACGGCATCGAATATGTGCGATGGGTCTTCGAGCAAATAGCCATGCACCTGGCGCGTTTTGCGCGGTCCCATGACCTCGCACGTCCTGATGTTCAGACCCGATGGCTGTTTCCTGTGGAGTCCGAGTTTTTCAAAGCGCTTCTGCACCCACTGCCAGTCCTGCAGGGCCGCGTCCTTCGCAAGCGGCCCAATGGTTGGATGCTCTTGTGCGTAGCGCTGGAAAACACCAGGGCTGATCAGGTAAACCGTGTCGGACACGGTATGTACCAGGGCCTTGGCGTCATTGATGATGAGCTTGCGGGTCTGGACGGCCTGTTTCAGCCAGGCCATGAAATGCTCGCCCGATGGCCGCCCGGTAAATGAGGCGAAATCGTGCGGCGCAGGCGCGGCGGTCGGCGCCGAAGGACCTGGGGCCGATGCGGGAGGGTCGAGCGGCACCGCTGCATCGTCGGCACCCTCTGGCGGGGCTTCGACGGACTGCTCCGGCTCAGGCGTTGTCTCGAACATCGCCAGCATGCTTTCCAGTGGGTCGGCCGGATTGCGCTGCGTGCTGGGAGGTATGGCGTGACTTCCGCCCGACTGATCTGGACGGCTGCTTGCTGCGGGCTCCTTCTCCGTTGCCACCGCTGCTCCAGGTAGCAATGCAGCGTCGGGTGCGGACGGGCGCGGCCCGTCCTCGGCCTCGCCGGCGTTGTCCACGGTCACGGTTCCCGCAAATGGGCTGGGTCGCTCCGAGGGCTCCCAGATCAGCGCCGGGGCCAGGCGCAGGAGCGTGAAGGCATGGGACCAGCCACTCTCACTGGTAATAGTTGCGCGCCAGATGGCCTTGCCGGAGGCGGTGGGCTGCAACATGGCATGATCCTGTAGCACGTTGAACACGGCCGTGTTGTTCGCGGGGATGCCATCGACCCCCTGGGACAGCAGGTGCGCGCGCAGCTTGTCCGAGACTGTCTTGCTCACCAGCCACAGCGCGTCCTCGGTGAGCCAGCCATCGGAGGCCTCCGGCTGGTTCAGTTTCAGCTCTTCCTTGAGCAGGTAGCGCAGCCCGTTGACCAGCTTGCGTTGGAGCGAGTGCTTGGGCGCGGCCATGGCGCGCGCGGGATCGCCGCCCAGCTCCTGGGCGACGGAGGCGCGGTCGGCCTGCACGACAAGCTCGCCCAGAACCCCGGCGTGCTCGTACTGCCCAGCCAAGACGTAGAGCAGCGGCGCCCACAAGGATGGATAGCCACTGAGCCAGTCCAGCAGATCGCGATTGAGCAATTGCTGGTACAGCAAGCCTGTCGCGGCGCTATGAAGCCGGTACTCGCGGTCGTCGCGGTAGCGGAAGCGGTACGGTTGGCGCAGCGGGCCGTGCCATGGGTGCCAGGTGCTGCCGTCGGCCAGCTCGACGTGCAGATCGACGGCCACCTTGCCGATGTCATGGAGCAGTGCGGCATAGGCGACGGCCGCAGTCCAGGCTTCGGCCTGCGCCGCCTGGTCTTCGGGGCTGGCCCCGATGGGCAGCAGATGGGACTGCCGCAGCTTTAGGCTGTAGGCGACGATTTCGAGGCCATGGTCGAGCATGCCGCCCGGGTAGGCATGGTGATGCGCTTCGGAAGCCGGGAAGGCCTGGACCAGCTCGGCGTAGCGCTCCAGCGGCGCGCGGTACAGGGAGGCGAACTGCTTGCGCGAAAGCGAGGTGCGCTGCCAGATGTGTTCCAGCAGCTTCTGCCGGCGCGGGGTGGCGAGCAACGATGCGGCCGACTCCGGCCGCATCAACCCTTTCGGGAGGTCGGTGGCGGGTGCTGGCGACGGCGCGGCAGCGACCGGGGGCCGTTTTCGCTGGAACAGGGAGAGCATGTCGGTGTCCTGATGGCGGGCCGGGCGGGAGGCCTTTTGGCCTTTTCAAGGTAGGGCCTTTCCCCTTGCACCCCATTCCCTTGCCGTTTCGACCCTTTGGCCTTTAACCGTTTCGGTATAGCGGGGCCTGGGCTGCGGCTCCAGCGTCAATGCGGAACCCGCACGAATGGATTAGACGGCGACCTGGCGCTGGGCCCCGGCCTATGCTGCCGGGGCGCTACACCGCCAGGTAGGCTCCCACCCGGGCGACTAAGTTGACAAATGCGACAAAGGAGACTAGAGTGAATCCTGTCTCAAACCTACCTGGGAGCTGACCATGCCCACTGCGATCGAATTCATTGCCGACCGGCTGCCGCGAGTCACGGTGGAGGATGTGCGACGCTTCGCCGATACCGTCGAAATCCGGGATGCACCGGCGTTCGCGGCTGAGTTGCAGGCGTTCATCCACGAGCGCGTGGAGGCGGTGACGCTGCCCGCCAACCTGGAAGGTGAAACGGTGGCGCAGGCCTTGCAGCGCAAGGCGGCCGCGTTGCGCTCCGACACGCGCTGGACACCGGCTGAAACCGATGTCCAGCGAGGCCGCGCCTTGCTGCTGGAAGCCTTCAACCAGCCGGACAACCTGCCGCCTGCCGAGTTCGCCAAGCTGGCGGACAAGTCGCGCCAGCAAATCTACAAGGACATCCTCGCCCGTCGGCTGCTGGCGCTGAACGTGGGGCCGCGCGGCCAGAAGCTGCCCGACTGGCAGCTCGACCCGGTGAAGCAGCAGTTGACCCAAACCGTGCTCCAGGAGGTCGAGGGCATCGACCACTGGACGATCTACCGCGCGCTGTCCGAACCCCTCGAAGGCCTGGGTGGTCGCTCGCCCGTGGATGCGGTGACGCATGGCACGATCGATGACGTGGCCGAGGCCGTGTTCAACGTGCTGGGCGTCCAGGTGCATTGAAGCGAGACCGCCATGAGCCACGAGCTGCCTTCGTTCCTGATCGATGCCGGTGAACTGCTCCAGCATGTGAGCCGCGTCGTCTATCGGGGCAGCCCGCTGTACTATGGCCGCAGCAGCACGAATCGCTACGATGACCCAGCGGGGGCCTACGGCGTGCTCTACCTGGGGCGCGACCTGCCCACGGCGCTGATGGAGTCGGTGTTTCACAAGCACCAGTGGCTTGCGGACACGCAACGCTCGATCGCGCTGAAAGAAGTCCAAGCCCGGATGGTGCGCGCAGTAGGCGTGATGGACGACGTGTTTCTGGCCGATCTCACGGCGCAGGGCGTCATAGCGGGCTACTTCGGCCTGAACCTGGAGCAGTTGGCCAGCCGCGACTACACGCACACACAGCGGGTGTCCGCCCAGGTGCATGCGATGCTCGGAGATGATGGCCAGGCGCTGTTCGACGGGGTGCTCTATCCGTCGCGCAACAACTATCCCGCCAAGAGCATCGCCCTGTTCGAGCGTGCGGGAGCGAAGGTTGGCGTCATCGAGGACATCGACCTGGTGGACCATGTGGACTGGCCGCGTTTCGTTGTTACCTACCGCATCGGCGTTGAACCCGACCCCGGCCCGGTGGGGCCGGATGACGAAGCGTCCTGAAGCAGCAAGAAAACACATTGAAGCCGCAAACCGAATGAAGTGGAGCAAACTGGAATAGGCATTCCTCAACAGCAGGAGACGACCATGAACACGACGACCCGCACCAGCACCGCAGAACGCCTCGGCCGCGCCTTTGGCCGCGGATGGCGTGCCTATGCGCGACGCGAACGGCGGGCGTCGAACTGGTTGGTGTCCAAGGGCATGCCGCGAGCTGGCGCTACCGCGCTCGTGTGGGTAGCCAAGCTGGCTGTACTGGGGGTGCTGCTCTACGTTGCGTTTTGGTTTGCACTCGTGATGCTGGGCGTTGCGGCGGCGGGATGGGCTGCTGCTGCAAATACTTCGGATGAGGACGAGTGGCCTTTCACCGACCTCACCGAGCTGCGCAAGACGCCGGGCTACGATCCCAACCTGTACAACGACACGTCGCACGAGTTGTACACCGACGACTGACCGGCCTCGCGCTATTTCAGTTTTCCTCCGGTGAGCGCCCCGGCACCCTTGCCGCCAGCTTGGCCGGCGCTCTTGCTGCCATCGGAAAGTCCCTGGATGACGTGCCCGGCCCGAATCCCAACCCAGGTAAGGCTCGCCAGCCAGAATCCCGGCAGAACCAGGAACATCGTGCCCATGACGAACATCAGGAGCATGTCGCCGAAGGCGTTGTTCAACCCTACCAGCGGGTCAAAGTTGGTGTGCGGCCGGTTCCAGCCAAAGCCCCAGCCATAAAGCGCGTCCAGAATCGTTGAATCGATCCAGCGTGCGAGCTGGAACCAGAAGTCCGTGAAGAACAGCGCGAACTGCACGACGCTGACGGTGACGACCGTCTTCAGGTCGTAGGTGCCCACAACCAGCACGAGCGGGATGCAGATGACCAGCGCCATCTTCAGTAAGGCGAGGATCATGGGCAGGGATTGGCGCACGACATCCATGGCAGGAAACGCGGCAATCGCGCCGACTGCCATCCCCACGTCGCCCGTGGCGCGCGTCACGATGTTCGGCAGGGTCTTGTCGATCTGGCCGCCGTAGTCCGTATAGACGCTGCCCTGGTTCAGTTTCTGCTGCCGCGGTGACGCGATGGCGCGGATCACCGAATCGTCCACCTCGGCCCGGCTGAGGAACCCGGCCCAGCCCGCCAGGCGATTCAGCAGGGTCGGGTCCACTTGCCCCAGCAGCCGCGCGCGCAGGCCGTTGCTGCCGTCTGACCACCACTGCCTGCAGGTCGGGTAGCCGCCACCATTGGCAACCTGCGCGAGGCCTGCATCGCGGGTGTCGTCATAGGGCCATGCCTCGCGCGCCGTGCTGGAGCGGTAGCTGTCGTAGTAGCCACCCGTGTCCGTGAAAAAGCGCGAGCCGATCCAGGTTACGTCGTGCATCTGCTGCTCATCGAGATCCGGGCGCTGCATGAACAATTTGGCCCGCGCAGGCCCATAGCAATCCCGCGAGAAGTCCGCGACCTCCTGAGCCAGTACCGGGTCGTCAATGCGGGTCGCGTCGATCTCCATCCTCATCTGCCGCAGGTCCGTACCGCACGGGATCGCCGCTACCGAGGCGCTCGTGACGGCGCGCGAGAGCGCGTGCATGAAAGCCCACCAGACCGGCACCTTCGCCGACTGGTTGTTGATGGTGCTGAAGGACTGCGACCAGCCGGTTTCCGTGGGCTGCGGCACGCTGACCTGGCACTGCGCCGAGCGCGAGCTGTCGTACTGGATGGTGCTGAGGTCCACGTCGATGAACGGAATGCCCGCGAACATCACCACCACGATCGCGACGAACACCCGGTTCTCGATACGGGCGGCACTCAGAACGCCTTTGTTGCCCTCGTCAGCGCCTTCCGCGCGGGCCTTCAGCCACTCCTGCACGACGATGGCGACGAAAGGCAGCGCGAACACCCCGCTGGACACCAGCACGGCCCAGATACCGTTGTTGACGATCCAGGACACGAGGGTGAGGTAGTACTCCAGATAGTCGGTCGTGAAGAGCGTCATGGCCCCGATCTCCCCTCAAGCGGCCTGCATCAACAGGCTGGCTTCCAGCGCGACGATGGCGACGACGCCGGCGACCTCGGTACGGATCAGCCGGCGCCGCGCCTGCCCATCTGTCCCGCTTTGGTCTTCGCGGGCCAGCACCCGGCGGCGCATCCAGAACCATCCATAGGCCGTTGCCGCGTACACGCACAGCCGCCAGATGAAGAAATACCCTGCGGAGGCCGCCAGCCACCGTTCCCAGCCTGCAACGCTGCCGACCAGGTTGATGCCCGCGACGTTCGCCCCCACTGCGGCGGCAACGATAAGCACCAGCCACAGCAGCGTCTTCGCCGCGCGCCGGCTGAACAACCAGCGCAGCGGCCGCCAGGCCATGCGCGCCGGGCTCATGGCCGACTCCCCGGATTGCCCTTCTGGAGCTGGTCGAGACGGTCCGGCACAGGATCGCCCTCGTAGATGCCGCGCGAACCGGCCGCGCGCGCGCCGTGGCGCTGGATGATCGCCATGGGCGAGTTGTTCGCCAGTTCGCGCCGCAGCTCCAGTTCGGTCTTGAGGTTGCGAATCTCACGGTCGAGCGTGTCGCTCTCGTGGTTCACCGCCTCCACGGCAAGTTCGTTCGCCGCGACGTTGGGCTCCTTCTTGCCCGTGAGCAGCGTGCGCTGCAGCAGCAGCGCTTTCTCCAGCACGGATGCCAGCGCGACCTCGGACGCGAGGCGCTGCGACAGCAGGTGCTGGTCGGGCTCGTCGCGCAGCGCCTCGATCACGCCGCGCGTGATCGGCAGCGACGCACTGCCAGCTTCGCGCAGGTTCTCCGGCGTCGTGTTCTTGGCCTTGGTTACCAGGTCCTGGAGCGCCTGCAGCTTGGCGTCGTACTCCTCCTGGATCAGCGGCGTGAGCCCGACGCCCGGCGTCGTCTCGGTCTTGGTGCAGGCATCGCACGTGCGCTGCTCCTTCTCGCCGAGCACGCGCGTGGCCCACTCGACGGCAGCCTGCGGCGAGGTCCAGGTCTGGCACGAGAGACTGCTGCAACTGGCCGGCGCAATGGACGAGGTGTCGGTCACGCCGCGGCCGTTGACCAGGTTGTAGCCAGCGCGGGTGACATCGCCGACGACCTTGATCGCGGGCTGGCCGGAGCCGCCCGCGTTGCTGCCCCCGACCCACGGCACGCCGTCATTGCCGCGGCGCGTCTCGGCCTGCTCGATGGCCGAGACCGCATCCGTGCTCGACACGGCATCGCGCAGCGCCAGCCCTTCGGCCATCTGGCTCCAGCCGAGTTGGCCGCCCGCCGTTTCGGCCATCTTCTCGGCCATGGCACGGCACGTCAGCTTGCTGCGGTCGAAATCCAGCCGCGCCTGCAGCACGCCATTGGTGAGCAGGTTGTACAGACCGGGATCGGCCCGCTGGATGATCAGTGCGGGCAACGATGCCACCGCACTGGTGGCACTCTGGATCACCGACGACATGATTTGCTGGAAGCCGTTGGTAATGCCGTTAAGTTGGTTCTTCAACGTGGTCTGGATGCTCATGTCGCCGCAGATCAAGTTGCTGTTCCAACCCACGCCGACACCGATGGAGCGCATGCCGGCTGCACGTCCCATCGACACGGCGTTGCCGCCACCGATCGAGTACATGACGTCATCGCCGATGACGCTGCCGCTGGTCTGGTATCCCAGTTGACCCCAGGCCACGCCGCTGCCCAGCGCGAGCGCGCCGGCCAGTGCCAGGACGATCTCCGTGCGACGTACCCGGCGGGAGAACGGATTGAATGCAGGACGGAACTTCATGGCACCCCCTCAGAGGAAATCGACGCTGCCCAGGAACACCTGGCCCCGGCGCTCGCAGCAGGCATACGGCCGCCACAGCGCCCATGCGTAGTCGCCTTGCTGGGCCTGGGTAAGGAAGCCGCTGCGCGGGAAGACCGTGCAGGACGAGGACAGGACGGGCGTGAGTTCTTGCCACTTGCCGGTCGAGGCCTCGCCCTCCATCAGCGCGCCGGCCGGCCAGTAGCCGTCACGGGAGTTGGCAAGCAACGGCTGATAGACGTGGATCTGCCCGCGGCGCGTGACCACATCGCCCGCACGCTGGGCCACCACTGCGCCGGCCTTGAAGTCGTCGGTCTGGTGCAGGAAGCCGCCACGGGGATACACGTTGCCCCAGAGATTCATCGTGGTACGGGCACCGACTTCGCGCCGGCCCGGAATCAGCGCTTCCGGGTAGGCCATCTCGGGCACGTTGTAGCGCCAGGCCAGCGTATCCAGGGTGCTGAGCAAGTACGGCATAAACGCCGTGCCCGCGCCCTCACAGAAGTAGCCTGACGAAGAGACGAACTGGTTGAACACCTCTGCGCCGGGGTGACCGATGACATCCGCGTTCTTGAATTTGGCGAGGCTGTTTTCGTGATCCTCGTTCGTCGTTCCGTCGCCGCCAGCTTGGGCGGACGGGTTGGGCGTGCTCATTGCCTGGACTTCGACCCAGGGGTTTTCTCCGGTATTCGAGTACGACGACACCACTGCATCGGGGATGTAGTGGCGCACCTTGATCGACGTGCGCACGGTGCAGCCCGTCCATGTGCAGTAGAGCCAGTAGCAGATGCCGACGACGCGGTATTCGAGGCAATCGGGCGATGCCACCGAGCCGATGATGGTCGCTGTATTGAGGGCGTAGCTGCCCGTGGCGCTGAGCAGCAGCAACGAAGCCACGCCAGCGCGCAGGCGGCGCATCAGGTCGAATGGTCGGGTCACGGCTGGGTCCTCCGGTGCTGCTCGATGCGCGCGACAGCGCGAGCCACATCCGGCTCGCCATAGACCACATAGCGCCTGTCCACCACCACGGCCGGGAGGCTGGTGATGCCGAGGCTCCATGCGTCGGTAACGCCTTGGTATGCGGAAGCGATGCGTCGCTGCAGATCGGCACCGCCGCCATTCAGCCGGCGCTTGACGATGGCCGTCGCCTGTTCGGGGTCGGTGGGCAGTCCCGCGGAAAGCTCCGCTTCAATCCTGTGGGCTTCGTCCAGCTCGATCAGCCGCTCGCCGCCCATGGTCTTGACCGGGTGGCGGCTGTCGGTGACGACCACCACGTCGGCGGCGAAGGTGGCCGGGCTGAAAACGGCCAGGGCTGCCGGCAGCGCCACGGCCCGGCCGAGGGTTCGCCAGCCCGGCGCGAACCTGGAAAGGGATGCTGTCATGTCGCGTGCCCTTGAAGTTGATCAGAGCAGTAGTCAAACGCGAAGCCGACGCGGCCCCAACAAACAATGCGCATCGCGCACTGCCCGCATACCTGCTTGTCTCGCGCCCATGAAAAAGCGGAGGCCGAAGCCTCCGCGTGGATCAGGGAGCCGATGCCGTCGCTACAGCAGGCCGGATTCCGCGAACGAGTACGGCGTGCCCTGGCCGACGATGAGGTGATCCAGCACCCTCACGTCGATCAGCGACAACGCGGCCCTCAGCGTTTGGGTCAACGCACGGTCCGCGCTCGACGGCTCCGTGCAGCCCGAAGGGTGTTGGTGAGAAAAAATGACCGCTGCCGCATTCAGTTCCAAGGCACGCTGCACGATCGGACGCGCATGCACCGAGGTCGAATGGATCGTGCCTCTGAACATCGGCTCGTAGGCCAGCACCTCGTGCATGCTGTTGAGGAACACGATGGCGAAGACTTCATTGGGCTCGGCGGCCAGTTTCAGGCGCAGGTAGTCCTTGACGGCGGCAGGCCTCTCCAGGGATGGCCCCTTCTTGAAGACCCGCTGCTCCAGCAGCGCGATGGCTTGCCGGATGATCCAGTCATCGGATTGGGACATGGGGGCAAAACGTGGCTCCACGCAGGAGTCGTTGGCGACGAGAGACATGGCGGACCTCCAGAAAGTGAGCGGAGGGCGCCACCCTGGGAGGGCAAGCCCTCCTGGGGATGGAAACAGCGGAACAAGGTGCATCCATCACCGCGCGGCGGTGATTGTTCGCGGCCAGGATGCGAAAGCGAACGGGTAGCGGTCAGCGCGGCGAGCCGCGCCGTAGCCTTCAAGACCGAGGGCTACCTGGGCATGTCGCCGACAACGTCGGCAGGCATTTCGGATGTGGGGGTGGCGGGCGAACCCGGCGCGTCGCTGGCCATTTCCCCGGCCACCAGCAGGTCCATGGCCGAGAGCAAGGCATCGCCCTCGATCGGCCCCTGCAACAGGATGGCCTGGCCCGTCTGGCGATCGAGCAGTCGCAGCGACGGCGTGGCGGTCACGCCGCTCTTGGTGGCTTCCGCGGCCTGCGCGCGGATGGCCACGTTGGGGCGCTCGCTAGCCATGCACTGTTCGATGGCTGACGTTGTTTCGGGGTAACGCAAGCCATCGGGCAAGCCCTGGCCGTCGCTGCGCGTGTGGGCATAGACCCATTCGACCGCCTGCCAGAACGCCGCATGCCCGCCCGCTTCGGCGGCGCACTCGGCCAGACGTGCCTCGGCCGACGCGGCAGGCTCGTGCGCGGCCAGCGGCTGGTGATGCCATTGCAGCGCCACGTCGGTGTTGTTGCCGACCCAGCGCTTGAGCTGCGGGAAATACTCCCGGCAGAACGGGCATTCCAGGTCGGCATAGAGCGTCAGCGTGAAACGGCCTTCCGGGTTGCCCATCTGCCAGGGTGGCCCAGCGACCTGCGCCGTGCTGACCGGCGCGCGCGACGGCGCTGAGGATTCGCCGGGCGTCCGGGACACCAGCCAGATCAGCAGCAGCGCGACCAGCGCAGCAGCCAATACCCAGGGCCAGCGAGGCCGCCAGCGGCGACGGCGGAACGCCTGGACCTGCATCGGAATGGAAGGACGTTTCTGTTCCATGGCGTTCTCCGGTTTACGACAGTTCCAGGGCCGGCGACTCGATGCCGCGGGCCTGGTCGATCTTCTCGGCCACCTTGAAAGCCGCTTCCAGTTCGGTGCAGCCGTACTGCTGCATGAGCTGGTAGCGTTCGGCCTTCTCCTCGGGTTCTGTCTGCGCGAGGGCGAGGTACAGGGACGGCGGCACGGCGCGGAACAGCACTTCCATGCTCTTGGAGAGGATGACGCCTTCGGTGAATTTCCCCGCTTCCTTGCGCGCCGAAAGCATCAGCGCCTTCTGCGCGGGCGAGAGTTCGCGGAACCGCGCGATCTTCTCAACTTCATCGGGCGGCATGCTGAGACAGATCCACCACTCGATCATGTTGAGCATGGGCTCCGCGGCGCGCGGCAGGTCGTCGATGTTCTGCGTCGCGAGCCAGAACCAGGCCCCCAATTTCCTCCACATCTTTGTAATTTTCACGACGTAGGGCGCGAGCAGCGGGTTCTTCGTGATGATGTGGCCTTCGTCGGTGACGTTGATGATCGGGCGTCCCAGGTATTGGTCGCGCTCGGCGATGTTGTTCACCGTGCTGATCAGGCTGATGTAAGCGATGGAGAGCTGCGCGTTGTAGCCCTCGCGGGCGTATGTCGCGAGGTCAACCAAGGTGATGTCGGCTTCGGGCCACGGCGTGCCGTCGCGGTCGAACATTTCGCCGTCCGTGCCTTGACAGAACATGTCCATCGCATCCGCCATCTCCAGCAGCCGCACGCGGCGCATTTCGGGCAGCGTCGGGTCCTGGCCGCGGGCGCGCAACGCGTTGCGCACGTCGCGCGTAAGCACCGTGCGTTTGTCGGCCACGCAGTGCTCGGCGGCGTCGAGGATGCACTGACGGATCAGCGAGCGGTCAGCCCGCGTCATCCGGGCTTCCTCCTTGTCCTCTCCGCCCGTGATCATCAGCCGCGCCGTGATCTCCAGTTCGCCGAGCACGTCGCGCTGCTCGTCCGCCTCCATGGCCGAGGCATCTGGTGGCGGGTCTTCATCCAGCGCGTCGGCGTCGAGCGTCTGCACGTCGCTGGGCGTCTCGATCAGCCGACGCGCGTCTGCGAATGGCGCGAGGCTGATGCCCGAACCTGGGGCCAGCTTGACCCGGTTTACCGTCAGCCCGAGCATGCGTGCGAAGTCGCTGAACAGGCCGAAGCTGTTGCCAGCCTCCACGATGAACAGCCGCGGTCGGTAGATGGCCGTGACCTGATTCAAGAGGTTGTTGAGCGTGGCGCTCTTGCCGGAGCCGGTGGGGCCGAACAGGAACAGATGGGCGTTCATCTGCCGATCCAGGCGGCTGAGCGGGTCGAAGGTGATCGGCCCGCCACCGCGGTTGAACATCGTGATGCCCGGGTGCCCCGTACCTTGAGCGCGGCCCCACACCGGCGACAGGTTCGCCGCGTGCTGAGCGAACATCAGTTGGGTGTACCACTTGCGCCGATCCTGGCCGGGGTTGTAGCAGCATGGCAGCCACCGCAAGTAGCTGTTGAGCGGCGCCACCTCGTCGTCCTCGCGCACCGGCTGCAAGCCAGCATTGAGCATCACGTTCGCCAGGTCCAGGCCGCGCCGGTCCAGTTCCGCTTCGTCGCGTCCGCGCAGGTAGAATGCCAGCGTCCCCCGGTAGAGCTTGTGTGCGCTGCCGATGAGGGAGCGGGCTTCCTGCACGTCCTTCAACGTCTGCTCCGACGCCAGCGTCTCGCCCACGGCCTTCTTCGCCAGGTGGTTGAGATCCGCTTCCAGGACATCCTGCGGCGTGGCGACCATCGTGAGACACAGCAAGGTGTCTTCCGGCATCTGGTCGAACAGCGTGTTGATGGCATCCCCTTTGCGGGTCTCGCCGGTCAGGTGTCCGGTGCCGGGCGGCATGCGCAGCCGGTCGGTGATCAGCACGCGGTGCGGCATGCCGTCGAAATACCAGGTGCCGTGCTCCACGTCGGAGCGTGGCTGGCCGAAGAACAGCCGCTGGCTGAAATCCCGCCCGCTCGCCAGCTCGATTTCGCCGGCCTCGCTTTCTTCGGTGCTGTCGGGGTAGCGCGCCAGCGCGTAGAAGCGCTCCCGGTCCTCTGCACTCGGTCCAAGCATCGCCGGGCGCGGATTGAACCACCGCAGCAGCCAGTCGTGGACGTCGGCTGCGACCATGCGCCGTGCCTGGATGCCGGCGTTCGCCAGGCCGCCGCACAGGCGGTCGCAGACGATGTTCAGCATCTGCTCGGGCGTCTGGCCGCGGCGGCTTGCCTGCCCAGTTGCACGGCGATAGATCACCATGCGCACCCGCCGCGTCTGGCCGCGCCAGCGCAGCCGCGTGACCACCGTGTCCTCGAACAGGCCGCCCGGCTTGGCGACCGCGCGCAGGTGGTGGCCGAAGAAGCGCAAGTAGAACTCGGTGAAAGCGGTGCCGCGGGCACGCGGCTGCACGTAGTCGCGCAGGGTCTGCATGTACTGGTCGAAGCTGGGCTCGTCCTGGGCATAGAGCTGGAGTACCCAGGGGTTTTCGTCCAGCTCATCGAACGAGTCCTGGAGCGCGTTCTCCAAGGCATCGCGGGCATGCGCGAGCCAGCCGGGCTCCCGCCCCTCGGTGCCCAGCGGCACCAGCTCGTAGAAGGCAGCGACCGACTGCCCATCCTCCAGCAGCATGGACTTCGACTGCGGCAAGAACTCCACCCAAGGCAGCAGTTCCGCGAACGACGGCGCGACGTCGTACAGCGCCTGCTCGTCGGCTACCGTCGCCGGCCTGCGGCCCTGGACCGCTGCGCCGGGTTCAGGGACGCCGGCCTGGCGCAAGGCCTCGACGTGGCGCTGCCAGCCGTCCGGCTTCTCTTCGTCGCCGGTGCCGGATGCGGCCAGCTTCGGCCAGGGAAGTTCCCAGCGCATCAATAGTCCTCCAGCCGTTCACCGGGCATGGCGTACTGCACGCGCTGGTACAGGGGGAAGACCGTCGTGTAGCCCGGAACCGGCACGGGGTCCGTGCCCGCCAGGTGCGGGTACACATACATGACGAGATCGGGGTTGGGCAGGCGCTGGAACTGGCGATAAACCTCGTTGCGCGCCGTGCGCGTGTAGCGCATCTGCTCGACGGGCGCAGCCTGCACATCGGCGTCGGTCAGCGGCCGGCGCAGGCTCTGGCGCGCGTCGAGCAACTGCCGGCGCGCGACCTGGCCGGTGCCACTGCCGCCGCCACCCGTTTCCTGCTGCCAGATGTCCATCATGGTGCGGTCGCTATGGGTCAGCAGTTCTTCCTTGCTGGTGGCGCAACCGCTGAGCACGGCGACGGCCGCGGCCAGCGCGAGGCCCTTAATCGAGTTCGAGCGCATGGCTTTCTCCTGCACGGTGATCGACGCGCCGGCCTTCGGGGTCGTGATCGATGGCCAGCGGCTTTTCGAGGTGGACGGCGACCTTGGCGCCTGGCTGCACATAGACGGCGGCGAAAGCCTGTCCGTAGAGCTTGTTGACCCAGGTCGACATGTCCCGGACGCCGCCCGCGAGGATCTGGCCGACTGCTTCCTTGCCGCTGATGCCCACGGTGCCGATGGCGCCGTCCGAGCCGACGTAGGACATGCGGCCGCTGTCGCTCTCGATGAGCGAGGCCACGCCGGCTCCGGCCGCGGTGATCAGAGCTTGCGACCCGAGGTACTGCTGGGCGTTGCTGCGCCGTTCGCCGCTGACGCACGGGATGCCGTGCGGGTCGCTGATCCAGCCCAGGCCGTCGCGCTGCTGGTTGTTCTGCTGGTTGCCTTCGCGGTCTTCGGGAATCGTGCGGATCGTGCCGTCGTTGAAGACGAAGGTGATGCTGCGAACCTGGCCGCGCACGCACGAGAGCGTCCAGTCGCCCGATGCGGTTCCGGAGAACACCGCGCCGGCCACGTCGGGAATGTCGATGCCGTTGGCAGTCAGATTGTCCGGCCCGACCAGCACCTTGAAGGGGTACGGATCGTTCACCGTCCCGTCGATCGGCACGCGCCCAATCAGCGCCGTCATCGCCACGGAGCCCATCAGTGTCGAGTTGGTCGGCACGGTATAGACCGGCTTGGCGCTCTTGACGCCTGCCGCACCTGCGCCGGCGTTCGCCACGGTTTCCGCGGTGGTTTCCAGTGTGCTTTGTGCCGGGCCGAAGCTCGTCGGGAAGCTCATGCCGCTGCCTGCGCCACGACTGCCATTGCGGCCCTCGGCCTTCTTCGCGTCGTCCGGTTCGACCCAGCGCATGCCGCCTTCCATGCCGGCCTCGTCGCCGCCGCGCAGCCCCAGGCCCACCGGCAGATCAGCGTGACCGCCGCCGCGCCCGCCAATGCTGTCCAGGCGCCGCTGCAGGTCGGCGAGCAGCCCCTCGGTCTGCTGGCGCGCGCTGGCCGCCTGTTCCTGGTCGCGGCGCAGGTTGGAGCGCTCGGATTCGAGGGCCGAATTGATGCGCTGATCAATGGAGTTCTCCCGCTGGCGCAGCCGCTGGTTTTCCTCGCGCTGCGACTTGTTGTCGGTCAGCGCGGTCTGAAGCTCGGTGCGCAACTGTTTCACCTGGGCGACGAGCGTTGCCACGGTATCGCGCGGGGTATCGCCTTCGATGCCCAACGCCTTCATTTCCTCGGGCGTGAGCTTGGAGCCAGCATCCGCGGCGGGCGGTGCCGACGTGCTTCCACCGGAGAACAGCCGGATGGCAACGAACAGCACCAGCAAGGCGACCGGGATCATCAGCCACTTGAGCAAGCCGTTACTGCGCATGGCGGGCCTCCTTGCCATCGTCGGCTTCAGCTTCCCGCTGCGGCAGATGCACGGCCGGGTCGAAGCGGTGGATCGCCGGCAGCAGCGATTGCGCGAGGCCGTGCCCGCGCGTCACCAGGTACAGGACGGTCGTGTCCTCGGGCGTCCCGCGCGGTCCGAGCGCTTCGTGCTGGAAGGTGGCGGTGAGGAAATCGCCTTGCAGCACGCGCGGGTCGAGCGTGACCCAGCCGCTGCTGCTGTTGGTCAGGCGCACGGCCGTGACCCACTGGTCTTCCAGACGCCACGACGCGAGCGCGACCGCGCGCACCGGCAGCGTCGGCATCAGCGTGCCGAGGTCGAGGTCACGGCGCAGGTTCACCCGCATGACGCCAGGCAGCGACTCCACAGTGCGCAGCGGCGCGTAGAGGTTCTGCGCGGCGAAGCGCGTCAGGACGACCGGAACCGGGGTTTCGCGCCGGGTCGCCCGCGTACCTGCTTGGTCCTGGGCGCGTGCCGGGGCCTCATCGGCACCGCCTGGCTGATCGCCGTAGCGCGCAGGGGTGCTGCTGCCCTCGACGATGCGCACCGGCTCCAGCTCGGCTTCGCCGTCTTTGGGCGGCTCGGCCGCAATGTCGAGCAGGATCAGCGCGCCCGTGTCGGCGTCCTGCAATTGCAGCCGCGTGGGCTCGATCGGCTCGCTGGCGCGCAGGTACACCGCGCCACCTGCGCTCTGCACGCGCAGGCGTTCGCCCACGCCTGCGGGCACGCCCACGCGGACGTTCCGGTCGATGAACACGATGCGCTCCTGGCCGACCTTCAGCGGCACCGCCAGCGGCATGCGTTCCCACCGCAGAATCTCCACAGCATGGGAGACGGGTGCCGCGGCCACGGCCAGCAGCCCCAGCAGCACGAGTACAGGATGCTTCATGGGGTGTTTCCTCCTTGGGGCGCTTGCGGAGACAGGCCGCCAGGTGCCGGGCGAGTCGGCTCCGGTGCGCTGATGCGCTGGGGCGCGCCGTCGTAGCAGTCCAGCGCCAGGCCGAAGGGGTTGCGGGCGGGATCGACGTCCACCCGCGTGACCTTCACCGGGTAGCGCACGAGCGCGCGCTTGACCTGCTCGGCGCCGTAGTACTCGTCGGCGGTGATGTCGAGCGTCACCACCCAGTCGCGGTCGGAGACCACGCGCACGCGCGCCGTGGGGTCGTCGCCGTAGCCGCGGCCGGGGATCTCATAAATCCCGCGCACGCGCTGGCGCAGCTCGCCCGTGGAACGGCGGTAGTCGTAGTCCGCGCGCAGGAAGGCCTGGCAGGACGGGGTAAGGTACGGCGAGAGCGTGTGGAGGTTGCGCGGATAGTCCTCTTCGCCGTTCGTCGGCCAGCGGTTGAGGGTCTGGAACACGTAGAACGTGAACGCATAGACCGATTCGGGCGGCACTTCCCACCACTTGCGGGTACTGCCCGAGCGCAGGTCGGGCGGGACGTGGATGGTCAGGTCGCGCGGCGCGCTCCACCAGCCACCGCCCATGACCAGGGCGACGATGACCAGCGCACCAGCACCCAGGCGAAGCGTCTTGATGTGCGCCTGCAGGTGGGTGATCTCGTTCTTGAAGCGGCTCATCGTGCCCCCCTTGCAACGGACCTTCGGGTGGACCAGAAGCCGGAGCGCGAGATCAGCACGTGGCCGCCTACCCATCCCGCCATCAGTGGATGGCGCGTGGCGATGCGCCATTGCAGTTGCCGGTACAGCCAGGTGTCGGGGCGCCCGCGCTTGAGCCGGCGCAGGATGCCGCCGCCGATGAAGACGCCCAGGGCCACGCCCAGGACGACGAACGTCGGCGCGATGGCGATCGTGCGGAACACCCAGGACAGCGGCGCGCCGACCAGCAGGCCGGCGGCGCCGGACAGGCCGCAGCAGATCCACAGTTCGTCGGCGGTGAGGCCGCGCACGACAACAGGGTGGCGGTTGAGCCGATGCGGAAGGAACGTGACCGTCCCGTCCGCACGGACGTGCTGCTGCTCGGACATACCGGCCTCGCCTTACAGGATGCCGGTGGCTTCGGTGAGCAGCCAGATGCCGATCACGAGCAGCACGGCACCGATCGCGACGGTGAGGCCAAACTGGCCCCAGGTCTTGCGGCCGGTGTGGATTTCCGCGTAGGTGCCGTAGGCGTGGTAGCAGACGCCGATGAACATCGACGCCACGACCAGGAGGGCTACGAGCATGATGATGTCGTAGCCGTAGTTCCTGATCGTTTCCATGATGCCGTTGCCGGTGCCGCGGGTCGGGTTTTCCAACTGCGGCAAGCCTTGCGCGAACGACAGCGCGGGCAGCGCGGCGGAGCCCAGTGCCACAGCGGCGCGCTGGGCAAGGCGGGAATGGAGGATGCGGTTTTGCATGGTCGTGCCTTTCAGGTCAGGAGAGGAGGAAGAAGCTCAGGACGAGGTACATCGCGACGAAGCGGATGCAGACGCCGAGGAACTGGCGCTGGTTGAGGCGGCTCTCGGACCACCCCACGTAGGCCGTTCGGATGGCCCAGACGCCCCAGACGAGGAGCACCGCGAACACGGCGCCGACCAGGACGGTCGCCATCGCCGAAGGCGCGATGCCGCTGTTGGCTTGAAATGCCGAGACCTGGGCGCCGTTCATGGCTTGGCTTCCGTAGTCGTCGGCGATGGCGAAGCGGACCGCTCGGTGCGGTAGTCGCTGGCCAGTTCGGAGGGGTCGCGCGGCTGGGCACGCGACGGTGTGAGATGGGCCTGGATGCCGGCGCGCACGCGCGCCAAGTCAGCCAGCAACCGCGGGTAATCGAAGTGGTAGCGCTCGCCCGGCTGGATGGGGGCACGCGCGGCGCTGTCGGCGACGGTGCGCTCCAGCGCGTCGAGTTGGCGCAGCGCGGCGACCAGCTCCTGGCGCTGTGCGGGGGACTCGGCCAACGCCATCGGGGACTGACCCAGCAGCAGGGCCGTCACGAGAAAAATGGGCACGCCGCGATGCGCGGCGCGCTGCCAGATCGGAGCCAACATCGCGCCATTCCTGTGTGATCAGAATAGTGCGATGGTGGAGTTCAGGGTGACTGCAGGCAGCAAACAATAGGAAACTGCGCTGATCGGTTTGATTGGCAGCGTGCGTCCAGTTCGCTCAGGGAGTGGTCGTCAGGCCAGAATTCAAGAAGGGAATTTCCACCGGCCGCGTGGCAAAATATCAACGCTCTTACAAAGATCCAGGATAAAAATGCAAGGACTGACCTTTAGAACTGATCAAGATTTTGAGGAAATTTGCTGCTACCTCATGAGGGACTGGGTCGCGCGGAATATGAGGTATGACGTGCAATTCAGAAGATACGGCGGAAATGGGCAAAGGCAGCATGGCATTGACATTTTTCCTGCCGTTGGCGGCTACTCAGTGTTTGGGCAGGCAAAATTTGTTAATCAACTAAACTCTACAGACGTTACGGCTGAGTTGAGTAAGACCGATTCCTTCCCTGAGCCGATTGGTTGTTATGTGATTTTCACAACGGCAAATCGCCATACCAGCATAAATCATCATCAGTTCCATGGCACTCAACACAAAAGGCTGGATGGATCGATTTTTCCGGTTCACGTGGTCTATTGGGGTGAAATTTCTGATATTAGTTTTATCCCACAAGATGTCTGTAAGAGAATTTTCCCATCAGCATTTCAAGTTGCCAGGAGCGCATTAACGCCTCAGCAGATGGCGGATTCCATAGCCACACTTCAAAATATTGTTCCTTCATATTTCAGGTCTGACTTTCTCGACTGGCTCGAAACATGGGACTTTTCATGTGGTTACATTCCATCTGTGCATTATGACGCCGTGGACAATCTTTACATTGAGTTGGATCGGGTAGGATGGGGAATGAAGGGTGTCAATGATTTTTTATATGCCCAAGGTCGCATTGACTTATCTCGTGCGCTTCCGGCTGGCGATGCCTTCTTTTATGCTCTCACTGAATTTCGAGATTCAATATATAACTACATAGCTTTTGTGCGCGGACAGGATGGGCAGGGCTACGTTACATTGCAAGGAATGGATGGGCGCGGCGCAACAGATTTCCCAAAGATTACAGAGCAGTGGAGCATGAGGGCGCGCCATTTGGCCAATATGTATCGCGAGAAAATCCTTGGTCAGCAAATTCAATAAATAAGAAATACTGAATGAGTTGCCTAATGATCTGGTTTCTCTGTCATCACAAGTATTTTTTGAAGCTGCCCGCAGTCAGGCTCACGGCCAGTCCCAGCAAGGCTGCGCTGGGCAGCAGGATCAGCAGTGGATGCACAGAGATCGGCAAGGCCAGGTACGTGACCCACGGCAGCACGGCCAGCGGCATCAGGCTCGCCTTCGCGCGGTGGTAGATGAAGCCGGATTCCCGGCCTGCGCCGAACCGGCGCACGTCCCGCCGCACAAGACCGTCGATCAGGCCGACGAACGCCGCGGTGCAGATCAGCGGCAACGTGAGCACCAGAACCAGCAGGCGCACCAGAAACGTGAGGGTGGTGAAGGCCGCGGCAATCAGGTAGTTCTCGGTCCAGACATAGACCTGGCTGATGTAGTAGCGAAAGTTGCGCCCCCCGTCCTGGATCCTCCCGTGGCTCGGCGCGCGGGCGCGCTCGGCGGTCTGGCTCATGCGCTCCAGCAGCCCGGAGCGAACGAATACCCATTCGTAGCCGGTATCCACCAGTTCGTGCGCGGTGCGCCCCGGCTCCTGCACGACGACGCTGCGCGTGAAGTGGCTGGACAGGTGCCCCAGTTCGTACTGCAACATCTGCTGCGAGTGCCGCCAGCCCTGGTCCTTCCAGAACAGGTGCATGCCGACGCACTCCACGACGATCGAGAACAGCAGCGAGCCGATCAGCACCCCGAGCAGCCGGAACGGCAAGGTGATGGTGCCGACGATCAGGCCCTGGCGCTGGTTCTGCTCCCGTTGTGCAGTCGAGGCGGCGTCCTTCATGGCGAGGCCTTGTTGCCGGTGTCCTCGTCGGTGGCAATGGCCACCGCGGGAGGTTCGGCCGCAGCGGCGTCATCCAGCAGGTCGTCGGGCAGGCCCGTGTCCTGCAAGGCGGGGGAACTGGTGAACTCCCACCACTGCGTCGCTTCGCTGTAGCTCTGGCGCATGTACCCGGCCAGTTGCTGCAAGTCTGCCGGCATCACTTCGTCCGGGTCCGGCGCCGGCAGCGGCATGCGCACTTTCCAAAGCTGGCCGCCCTGCAGCAACGCGAAGCACTGGCCTTTCGGCAGGCCGACGACGTGCGACGGCTCGATCATCGGCACGCTGGACATGCTGATGCGGTCCTGAGTGTTCGACGTGAAATCCGTCGCCCCGCGAATGTCCGAGCTGTCGGTCGCGCCGCTGACGATGGTGGTCGTATAGACCTCGACCTTCGGCAATTGCCGGGTCAGCAGTTCGGCGGTCGCGGTCTCGCGCACGCGCAGCATGAACAGGTTGTTGAAATTCCCGATCACCTGGCCTGCCTTCGCGCGGTTGCCGATGCGGGCCTCGATGTCCGACAGGGTCTGCGTGTACGCAGTGACTTGCAGGCCGGCACCGCCGCCCTTGTTGATCAGCGGGATGAACTCGTCGCCCATCAATTCGTTGAACTCGTCGGCATGGACGTTGATCGGCACGCGCGCACCGGCCGATGCGCCCGGCAGGCCATCGTCGATCCCATGCTTGTAGATATGCCCGGCGACCGACACGAGATCGCTGAACATCGAGTTGCCGACCGCGGTGGCGACCTCGGCGTCGGAGAGCGCATCCAGGCCCACATAGACGATGGCCCTCTTACGGATGATCTGCATCCAGTCGAAGATCGGGCGCGGGTCGGCCAGGTCGGAGTAGTTCGGGGCCAGGAGCTGCGCGATCTTGCCGCTAGTGAGCTTCTCCAGCAGCGGCAGCAGCGATGCGACGATCTTGTCGAAGTACGTCTTGTCGTAGCGAACCGCCGAGCGCAGGCCATCCAGCACCGGGTCGTAGTTGCGCGCCTGCGAGAGGTACTGCTCCAGCGCCACCACGCGCTTCTCGCGCCCGATCATGTTGCGCGGGATGTTCTTCTCGTTGAGCTTGGCCTCGATCTGGACAATCACCTCCCAGGCCCTGGGCTCGGTCTTGGCGAAGTAATGCTGGGCGTACTCGATGAACAGCGCGTCGATGTTGATGACGTGCCGTTGGATCAGCATGTAGTCGGGCCGCTGTCCCAGCTCCACCAGGGCGCGGGCAATGATGTTGACGAACCGCCACGCAAACTCTCGGAAGGCGGCCGAGTTGCCTTCACCGGAAAGCTGCCCCGCAACGCGGGTGGCGACTTCCGATATACGCCCGAATCGCCCCACGGCGTTGTAGCGCGCGGAGATGTCCGGCCATCCCAGGTGGAAGACGTAGAACTCGCCTTCGCGGCCGGCGCGCTTAGCCTCGACGTACATCCGCTTCAGGAGATCGGCATCGCCCTTGGGGTCAATGACGATCACCACCTCGTGCTCGCCCGCGGCGTTCACGCGCCGGATGTCCTGGGTCACGAATAGTTCGGCCAGCCGGGTCTTGCCGACGCGCGTCGTGCCCAGCACCAGCGAGTGGCCGACGCGCTCGCCCAGCGGCAGGCTGACGTCCATCTCCTCGGGTTCGATGCCGTGCAGGCGCGGCAGGCCGCCCACAGGCGGCAACGGCCGCACCGGGTTGAAAGGTACGTCCCAGCCGGTGAGTTTCGACAGCCGGGACAGCGGGAACGGCGCGTACTCCAGCCGTTCTTCCAGCCGTCGCGCCAGCCGGTAGGCTGGTGTGGGCTCGACGTAGCGGCGGAACTCCGGCCGGTACGTTTGCATGAGCCTATGGGTGTGCTTCTGCTCCCACAGGAACCCGCGCCCCACGAACAGCCGCTGCTGGCTGACCGGCACGTCCTTGCTGGTCATCACGTAGCGCGGCAGGCGGCGGATGTTGCGCCGGTAGCGCAGGATGACGCGGGCATCGCGGTAGCGGATGGCACCGTAGGCGCCGAACGCCAGCGCGCTGCCGACGCCCATGGACGGGCTCAGCGCGAGCGACCATGGGGCCACCAGGGAGAGAAACGCGGCGCCCGCGCATGCGGCAACGGTGTATAGCTCCACCGCTGGGCGAAGCAGTACCTCGACCGGCTGTTTCCCCGACATGGCTTCATTGCTCGATGCCGGTGGCTGTGATCAGCACCGGGTAGTGCCGCAGGCCCAGGCGCTCGGCCAGGTCGTCGCCGGACATGGGCGCGAGGGGTACGCCGGGCACCAGGGTGCGCAGCCGCGCCAGGCCCTGCACGGTCTCGACGTTGACCACCAGACCGACCGCGCCGCGCTCGCGCAGCGCGGCTGCCTGGCTGCGCAGCCAGGCCCGAGATGCCTCGTCGTCGCCGACGACAACGAAAGGCCGCAGACCCGGAGCCTCGATGACACGCCGCGGGACGGTGCCGGGGGTGAGCTTGGCGCTGCGCACCGGCAGCATCGCGGCCTCGTCCGCCGGCGTGGCGGGAACCTGGGGCGTCGGGATCGGCGGCCGGGCCGGTGCGTTGGTGCGCGGCTGGAGGTTCAGGGCTTCGTAGTACGGCAGCGCCGACGCGCCGCCGCGGTCTTCGACCACGATCAGCGGCTCGCCGGCAAGCGAGGCCAGCGGCAGACCCGCCAGCAGTACGAGCAGGCCACGCAAGGCCAGATGGGATGTCGTCATGGGGATGTCTCCTTGCGTGCGGCGAGAACCGCGGCGGTTGGGCGTGCGCCCTGCACCCGGGCGAGGTGGCGCGACACGCTGCGCCGGTAGCGGGCGGCGGGCTCGCCACCCGCGGGGCGGTGGTAGCGGCCCATCGCCAGCAACCAGTCCTCGCCGGGGGCGTGTTGCTCGCGCAGGATCTCGGCAGCGATGGCGAGATTCCGGTACGGGTCGAGCAGGTCGCAGGCGCTGGCGTAGCGCTGCTGGTGGTAGCCGAGGTTGATCTGGCCCAGGCCCGCGTCGATGCGCGTGTGCGGCGTGGAGCGCATCGCCTGCTGCAAACCCGCGCAGGCATCGGCGCGGGTCGCATAGCGGCGTGATTGGCCGGCGACGTTGAGGGACCACGGCCACGGGACGATGCGTCCGTTACGGCGGATGCCACTCTCCTGCAAGGCCACGGCGTAGAGCACCGTCGAGGGGATGCCTGCGCGCTGCGCGGCGAGCTGGTAGGCCGGTGGCGGAACCTCCTGGGCTTGGGCGACGCAGGCGCATAGGCCAGCGGCGAGCACCAGTGTGCGCAGGGGGGCGGCTATGGCTGGCGCTGCCATTGGCCGTTCACCTCGCGCACGACCGCCGGCAGGTCGCCGGGTACCCCCAAGGTCAACCAGCGGCCGCCGTCGTGGTTGAGCGTGATGCTGCCGCTGCGCACGCGCGCCGGATCGACGTTCGCGCGCTTGGCCCAATCGCGGATGCGCGCGTCGTCCTGGCGGCTGCCGACCATGTACAGGTCGAATTCGGCGCCCGAGGATTGCAGGCGCTGCACGAGCTGGCCGCAGGCCACGCAGTTATCTTTCACGAACACTGCCGTGCGGCCGGAGCCGCGCGTGGCCCCGGCGACCGGCTTGTCGTCCGGCAGGTTCACCCGCTGCATCCCGGGGTTCAGGCGCTGCCAGGCCTCGTCATAGGCCCGCTGATAAGCGAGCAGTTTCTCCACGCGGCGCGCTTCGACCTGCACCTGCAGCTCGGCGTAGCGTCGCCGTTCCTCTTCGGTACGCGCCTCGATGCCCAGGGCCGACAGCGGGTCCAGGTTGGGCGAATAGATGCCCAGTGGACCGTCCATCAGTTCGCGATAGCGCGCCCACTCCTGAGGTTGAAGGCCCCAGTCGCTCGCCACCCGGTCGTCCAGAATGCGGGCGACCAGCGGGCGTTCCTGACTCTGCGCATTGCGGGCGGGAGCCGTGGCGGATTGCTGCGCCCACGCGGGCAACTGGGTGGACGCCAGCAGAAGCGCGGAAAGGATGATCGACGGCTTCATGTGGTGTGCTCCGTTCAGGGGATCGCCACGTGGCGGGTCTGGTCGCCGGCCTGGAACACCGCAGTGCTGCCCTCGACGGCCTGCAAGCGCCACGGGCCGACCGCATCGCCGGGTAGCAGCACCTGAAGCTGGTCGGGCGTGAAGTCGCCATTGCTCGGCGCGACGGACACGCTGCGCTCGCCGGCACGCAGTTCGGCACCGACGATGCGGAACGGGAGCGGCGTCGGTTCGGGCTTGGCGGTGGGCTTGTTCCTGGTGCGCGGCTGGGCGGGTGCAGCGGCGCGCGCAGCGGTCTGCCGCGCCTTGATTTGCTCGACTTCGGCGCGCAGTGCCTGAAGGTCGTCGGCGGAGGCATAGGCGCTCAGCGATTTCTCGACCTGGGCCGCGCGTGCTTCCAGGATTTGGCGGGTGTCTTTGAGGTCTGCCGCCGTGGCGACGGCTGGACGCTGCTGGATGGCCTCGACGGTCTCGGCCAGGCCTGTTGCCTGCGCTTCGAGGCGTTGCAGGCGGGAATCGAGGCGCTCCTGGTCGGCCTGGTCGTTCATCGTCTGGTAGCCGAGGGCAACGAGGACACTGAGGCCGATCAGCCAGAGCCACATCAGGCTCTGCACCACCACGGCGGCCGTTGAACGATGGGCGGGCTGCGGGGCGTTCATGGCTGGCCTCCCGATGCCGCGGGCGCCAGCGGGAACGTCTGCACCGCCTCGGTGGCAGG